>JABJJH010000375.1 GCA_018660965.1 Rhodospirillaceae bacterium
GGCCCGTCGCTGCGGTTCGACCATGCGTGGTTGGTGCCGCGCTGAATGACGACATCGCCTGCGTTCAGTTCGACGTCGTCTGCTTCTTCATCCATCATCATGGTGATGGAGCCCGACAGGACGACGGCGTAATCGACCGTGTCGGTGCGATGCATGAACGGGTGGCGGGCGTCTTCCACGACATTATGACTGGCGCCCATTTCCGCGAACGCCGCCTGACCATCCAGCGTTTTCATGACTTCCGGGTCTTCGGGCAGAAATTCGATGATGCGGAACACCGACCCGTTTGTCGGCGGATGCAGCACGAACGGGCCGTCGACCGTTTCCAGCGGCCCATTGAAATCGGCCGGGGTTTCGCCAGTTTGCCATAAATTCGTCAGCTTCACGCCGGGGCGGTTGGGGCGTTGAAGGATACTGGTCGCCGGGGCGTCGCTGACAATGATGGCCTTGCCGTTTTCATCATGGCCGGTCACCACGCGGCGGATTTCGTGGGTCATGTGAGTCTCCTGGGGATTGAACTGCGAAGTAAGTCTGAGATAAGCGTTTTAAAGCAATCCCATGGATTTGAAACTGGCGTGGGTGTTTTTTCCGATGATGACGTGATCGTGCAGCGCAATGCCGAGTTTGTCGGCGGCGTCGCGGACTTCCTTGGTCATTTCAATGTCGTCGGGCGACGGCGTTGGGTCGCCGGAAGGGTGATTGTGAACTAGGATCAGGGCGGACGCGTTCAAATCGAGCGCGCGTTTCAGCACTTGCCGGGGATAAAGCGGCGTGTGATCGACCGTGCCGCGCTGCTGGACTTCATCGGCGATCAGAATGTTTTTCCGGTCCAGGAACAGCACGCGCAGCTGTTCGATTTTTTCGTAGCCCATCGCCGCCTTGCAATAATCGATAAGGCTGTCCCAGGATCCGATGACGTTCTTGTTGAGCACATGTTGATGCGCCAGCCGGAGTCCGGCGGCCTGTACGACTTTCAGCGCCACGGCTGCGGCTTCGCCGACGCCCTTGACCTCCTGAAGGTCGGCCAGAGGGGCGCTCATCACTTCGCCCATGCTGCCGAAGCGGGTCAGCAACGCCTTCGCCACCGGCTTTACATCCGCGCGCGGGATCGCCTGTGACAATAGTAACTCCAGGATTTCATAGTCCGGCATGCCGTCGCCGCCGGTCGCGACGAAGCGTTGCCGTAGCCGCTGTCGGTGACCGGTGTAGTGGGGGACGTCTTTTTGCGTGGACATTCCTGATCCGGCCTTTGCATGACCCCTGGCGTTAAACGTATGGCGGTTTTGTGTGTCCGGCGGGTGATTCGGTGAAGATTTCGCTGCCGTCGGCGGTCACGCAAATGGCGTGCTCGAACTGGGCGGACAATGACCGGTCCTTGGTGACGGCGGTCCAGCCGTCTTGCAGGATTTTAACTTCATAACGCCCGGCGTTGATCATCGGTTCGATGGTGAAGAACATGCCTTCGCGCAGTTCGACCCCGGTTCCCGGCTGTCCGTAATGCAATACGCTGGGCGGTTCGTGAAAAATCCGGCCAATGCCATGCCCGCAAAAATCCCGCACGACGGAGAATCGCTGGCTTTCCGCGAAGGTTTGAATGGCGTTTCCGATGTCCCCAAGCGTGGCGCCGGGGCGCACAACCTCAATGCCGCGCATCAGCGCTTCGTAGGTTACGTCGACAAGCTTCCGCGCCTTCACGCTGACCTTGTCGCCGACGAAGAACATGCGGCTGGTGTCGCCATGCCAACCGTCCAGGATCACGGTGATGTCGAGGTTGACGATGTCGCCCGATTGTAATTTTTTGGCGTCGTCGGGAATGCCGTGGCAGACGACGTGGTTGATGCTGGCGCAGATCGATTTGGGAAAACCGCGATAGTTGAGCGGCGCGGAAATCGCCCCACGGTCGATGGTGAATTGATGACACAGGTCGTTCAGCGTTCCCGTGGTCACGCCCGGTTCGACATAAGGCGTGATGTAGTCGAGCACTTCCGCCGCCAACCGTCCGGCCTTGCGCATGCCTTCGATATCCTTCGCGCCGTGCAGCGCGATGTTGGTCGGTCGCTCGGGATTATGCTGGTCGTTCATTCCTGGTTCTTCCGGTCAGGCGCATGAAAACTTCAAGGCGCCGCGTCACAAGCGATGATTGGTAGTGCATGATTTATTGCAATAGCGTTAACGGTCAAGTCGCACGTGTAGCAGATCGCCGTCACGCCGCGCGCCCTGGACGCTTTGAAGGTTTCCGCATACACGGGATCGATGTCGGACGCCAAGCGAAAATGGTCACAATCGCCGCGTTGTACAAGATAGAACATCACCGCGCGCGCGCCGCCCGCCACCATGTCGGCCAGTTCGTTCAGATGTTTCGTGCCGCGCTTCGTCACCGAATCGGGGAATTCGGCGGCCGTTGGGTGCGCGCCTTCGGGTCTGCGCAGGTGCACGTTCTTGACTTCGACATAACACGGCGGACGGTCGGGCGATTCCAGCAGGATGTCGATTCGGCTGTTCTGACCGTATTTAACCTCCCGACGAAGGCTTTCGTAACCGCTTAATTCGGCGATCTGGCCCGCCTCGATGGCTTCCGTCACAATGGCGTTTGGATGCGCGGTGTTGATCCCGATTAAATGATCGCCCACCTGAACAAGTTCCCAACGCCAGTCGAGTTTCGCCTTCGGGTTTCGGTTGGGGGCGAGCCAGACCTTGAATCCCGGCGTGTTCAGCCCGGTCATGGCGCCGGGATTGGCGCAATGCGCGACAACCGTTTCGCCGGAATCGAGTTCAACATCGGCCAGAAAACGCTTGTATCGCCGCACCAACGTGCCAGAGATCAGGGGATCGGGGAATTTCATTGGCGAGAGAATAAAAACACTGGAAGTGCAGCGCAATGATTTCGATTCAATCTCCAATGAAATTCGTATAGATATAGTGGGAGCGGCAACGATGGAGAGGGTTGAGACATGAGCGACGCAACCGACGACAACGAGACGATTGGATCGTCTTTTTCCGATGAGCGTCTTGCAGCCATCCATGATGTCGATGTTGATATCTACGCCGTCCTGGGCCGATCGACGATGCTGGTCAGCCAGTTGTTGAAAGTCGGTCGTGGCGCGATCATCGAACTGGACCAGAAAACCAGCGACCCGATTGAAATTCTGGTGAACCAGGAACTCGTCGCGAAAGGTGAGATCGTGACCGTGGACGATAACCTTGGCATAACGATCAGCGAAATCGTCAAGAAAACGACGAGCTGAAGAACGGCGGCGCCCAAGGGGAGCTAAAGGCCCCAAGGGAAGCAAAGGGCCAAAGGAATCAGGGGAAGGAACGCATCGCATGGGGGGCGACGGAAAAGTCAGGGCGGCGCTGATCATTATCGGCAACGAAATCCTGTCGGGACGTACGCAGGACGCCAATCTGGCGTTCATCGCGAAGGAATTGAACGGCGTTGGCGTGACCCTGGCCGAAGTGCGGGTGATCCCCGATGTCGAGGCCGAAATCATCGAGACGCTCAACACGTTGCGGGCGCGCTATACCTATGTCTTCACCACCGGCGGCATCGGCCCGACCCATGACGACATCACGGCGGAATGCGTCGCCAAGGCGTTTGGCAAGCCCCTGATCCGCAACGCCGAAGCCGCCGCGCTGATCGAAGCGCGCGCCAAGGAAATGGGCCGCGAAATCAACGAGGCGCGGCTGCGCATGGCCAACACGCCCGAAGGCGCGACCTTGATCAAAAACTCGATCTCGGCGGCGCCGGGGTTCCAGATCGAAAACGTCTATGTCATGGCGGGCGTGCCCGTGGTGATGCAGGTCATGCTGGCCGAAGTCACTCCGTTCCTGACCGGCGGCAGCCCCACCTTGTCGCGCGCCGTCACCAGCCGGGTGTCGGAAGGCATCATGGCGGACGGGTTGAGCGCGCTGCAGGACCAGTACCCCGATATCGATATGGGCAGCTACCCGTTCTACAAACCCGGCGGCATTTTCGGCACCACCATCGTCATGCGCCATACCGACGCCGACCAACTGGACAAGGCGGCGGAAGACGTCGCGGCGCTGATGCGGTCGCAGGGCGGAGAGCCGGAATTCCGCGACACCGCGGATGATTGATCCCCTGGTGAGCAAGCGGGATGTCTGATCCCAACACGCGAATACTGGTCGTCGCCTTCGACGCGCTGCGCCCCGACATGGCGACGCCGGATTTGATGCCGCGCCTGAACGCCTTCGCCGATGCGGGCGTTCGCTTCAGCCAGGCGCGTTCGACCTTTCCCACCGAAACCCGCGTCAATCAGACCGCGCTTGTCACCGGGTCCATGCCCGCGCGTCACGGCATTGTCGGCAATCACTTCATGGACCGCGCGGCGTCCCCCGATAAATTGTTCAACACTGGCGACGAAGACGCCCTGCGCGAAGGCGACAAGCGGCTGGACGGCAAGCTGGTCGACGTGCCGGTGCTGGGTGAAATTCTGGCCGCCGCCGGGGAAAGCCTGGCCGTGGTCAGTTCCGGCACGCCGGGCGGCACACGCATGTTACATCACCGCGCCGAACAACTGGGCCAGTTCCGCCTCTCCCTGCACCGGCCCGACGCCTCGACCCCGCCCGACGCCATCGCGGCGGCGATACAGGCGGCGGGGCCAATCCCCAAACACGCCATTCCCTCGCTCGACTGGCTCGGCTACACCGCCGATGTGTATTTGAACTACATCCAGCCGGAACTCGACCCGTCGGTCACCATATTGTGGTTTTGCGAACCCGATAACAGTTACCATTACAAGGGCCTGGGCTCCGATGACAATCGCGCCGCCATCGCCCGCGCCGACGCCGAATTCGGTCGTCTGCTCGACTGGCGCCACGCCGCCGGGCTGGACGACTCCCTGCAAATCGTCACCCTGTCCGACCATGGCCAGTTGTCGGTGACCAGTGAAGCCGTTGATGTCGCCGGGGCTCTGACGGCGGCGGGCTTCAGCGTCGGCGCCACGCCCTTCGACGGGGCCGATTGCGCGCTGGCGCTGTCCAGCGCGGGTGGCGTTTACGTCCGCGACTCCGACCCCGTCCTGATCCGCCGCATCGTCGAATGGCTGCAACGCCAACCCTGGTGCGGGCTGGTGTTCACCCGCGACGGCGCGCTCAATCACAGCCACATGAACATCGACCACCCCCGCGCCCCCGATATCGGGCTGGTGCTGGCCAGCACCGACGGCGTCAACGATGCGGGCGTCTCCGGCGCCTCGCTGCAGGACGCCGCCTATCCCGTTGGCGGCGGATTGCATGGCGGCGTCCATGCCAAGGAACTGCACACCTGGCTCGCCATGGGCGGTGGCGCGTTCCGATCCGGCGCACAAGCCGATACGCCCGCCGGCGCCATCGATGTAATGCCGACGATCCTTTCCCTCCTCGGCCTTGCGCCGCCCGCCGCCGTGGATGGTCGTATCCTCACCGAAGCCCTGAAGGACGGCGGCCCGGCGCCCGATTTTGTTACCGAAACCCACACCCAGACAGGCGTCGATGGCTACTGCGCCAATTTGACGGTCAGCCGCGTCGGCGCCACGCGATATCTGGAGCGCGGCTGGGTCGAACGCGGCTGAAAATCAGGCCGCTTCGCGCTTGCGCGACGGTGCCGGGATGACTAGGTTCCCCTCCTGTGCGGGCGTGGTGAAATTGGTAAACACAACGGACTTAAAATCCGTCGCC
>JABJJH010000642.1 GCA_018660965.1 Rhodospirillaceae bacterium
CCGATCGATCAAGCCGAGCGCGACGGATCGTTCGGTGACCGGCACGCCGTATTGATAGCGCAGGATCGTCGCCAAGGCGGCAGCGGCGCAACTTAGCTCCCACTGCTGCAGAACGACGTTGTGCTGGCGCAACTCCTTTAAGGATCGGACCGTCGGGGACCTCTCCGAAGCTTGCGCAATCGCCCCTCCCAACGGACCTGAAACAGGCGCCATCCAAAGAGAGGCCGCGAAAAGGCCCAGAGTTAATATTTTGCGCATCGATGATCCTGCACTAGAGACCAGAATGCATCGCGGGCGCGACATCCCGATCCACCGGGAAAACGACGCGCCCGCAAAGACTGGCCACACAGGAACCGGAGTGGATCAATTCCTGTGCGTCTGTTCCGCCAAAAGTTATCCGGCCGTATTCCAGATAGCGGTATAACCAGCATCACCCGGAGACGCGAACGTCCCACCGGGACTGCCTGCACCCTCGCCATTCGTGGCGCCAACCGGTACGCTGACCGCCGGGCCTAAAATCGAGTAGGCGCCATTGATCTCGATGCCGTTTTTGGCGTTCAACACCGCGTCCGTTCCGATAACCGGGCAAACAAAGCCGGTCGGCGATGGCGCGCCGGCCGCCGCCACCGAATCCAATTGCGCATTACTCAACACGAGCGGACCCGCATTGGCGTTAGACGCAAGCATGAAAGTCGCGGCTGCGGCCAAAACCATTTTCACCGTCGTTTTCGTCATTCTCATTACCTCCTGGTTGGGTTGCCAGACGCCTCGTCAAATGGGCGTCTGTAACATCAACAATCAAACAGAAGTGAGATCACACGCCGGTCACGCAAATGTAACGATTCGATAACGGGGTCACGTCGCGCTGGCCCGCTTTCGGCGCAAGGCTTTGGCGGCGGCCTTTCGCCGACTTTCCCAGACCCGATAGCCCAGAAGCAGGACGATAATCGACGCGTAGGTCATGGGGCGGGCGAACCCGGCGCGGACCATCATGTAAAAATGAAACGCGCCCAGGATGGAAATAAGATAGATCAGCATGTGAAGTTTGAGCCAACGCCGACTGCCCAGACGCTTTATCATGCCCCGGGTCGAGGTGATGGCGAGCGGCAGGAGACAGATGAACGCCAACATGCCGATGGTGATGTAAGTCCGCTTGATCACATCCTGGATTAATTCGTTCAGGTTCAGTTGCAGGTCGAAGCCGATATAACTGGACAAATGCAGGAGCGCGTAAAAAAACGCGAACAGGCCGATCATGCGCCGGTACGACACGATTTCAGGCGTTTTCAACACCTGCGCCGCAGGACGCACCGCCAGAGTGACGATGACGAATATCAACGCCCAGTCGCCCAGTTCCCGGTTGAGCTTCTGGGTTGGGTCCGACGTCATATAGCGTGTGCCAAGCGACGTATCCGACCAGATGGCGAACACAATCCAACCCAACGGGATCAGGCTTACGAGAAAAACAAGCGGCTTGAAAATGAGCCGGGATCGTTTCGTAGCCATGGGCGTCAGAAAAACTTCTTAAGGTCCATGCCCTGATACAGGTGCGCCACTTCTTCGGCGTAGCCGTTGAACTTCAGCGTATCGATCTTCTTGGCGAACAGGGCCGCGAGTCCCCCTTCCCCGGTAATCGGACGTTCCCGCGCCTGGCTCCAGCGCCGGTGATTTACGTCGGGATTAACATTGGAATAAAAGCCGTATTCCTGCGGCGCCTGCTTATTCCAGGTGGAGGGCGGTTCCTTTTCCGTGAAGGTGATTTTGACAATCGATTTGATGCCCTTGAACCCGTATTTCCACGGGACCACAAGCCGTAAGGGCGCGCCGTTCTGGTTCGGCAGTTCCTCGCCGTAAATGCCGACAGCCATGATCGTCAACGGGTTCATGGCTTCATCCATGCGCAAGCCTTCCACATAAGGCCATTTAAGGCTTCGGCCGCGCTGCCCGGGCATCTGTTTCGGGTCCACGAGGGTTTCAAATGCGACATATTTGGCGTTTCCAGTCGGTTCCGCCTTCTTTATCAAGCTCGCCAAGGGAATACCGACCCAGGGAATCACCATCGACCAGGCCTCGACGCAGCGCATCCTGTAAATTCGTTCTTCCAGTTGGTGAGGTTTCACCAGGTCCTCGAAATTGAAGCGGCCCGTATTCTTGGCGTGCCCGGCGATTTCCACCGTCCAGGGCTTCGGCTTTAAAGTGTGCGCGTTTTCTTTCGGGTCGGATTTACCAGTACCGAATTCGTAGAAATTATTATGTGACATGATGGATTCGAGTGACGTCGGCTGCAACGATCCGCCCCATTGCGATTTCTGGACATTCTCCAATTTGGCGCTGGCGGCAAACGCCGGCGGCGCAATGGATGGGAACAACGCCGCCCCGCTGACGGCCCCCGCCGCCTGAATGAATTTTCGGCGGTTCATGTAAAACGATTTACGGGTGATCTCGGAAGACAGAACGTCCGAAGCCTTTTTCATTTGAATTAACATGACGAGTTCCCTTCAGTTACGCGTGGCGGTAGTGGGTCCGTGGTGTGCGCTGAGAATGATGCAATCATACATTTACGCCCTTTACGCCCGATGCAAAGGGAGTTGAAAGCTGAAAATAGAACCTGACCCGGTGGCGACATTGGCGGCGGAGATGGCGCCATTTTGCATATCCATGATTCGTTTGGCGATGGCGAGACCTAGACCGGCGTGCTGGCTCGACTTTTCGGCGCTTTCGCCGCGATAAAACGGATCAAAAATCTGCGCTAGATGGTCGGCCATGATGCCGGGACCACTATCCGTTATCGACACGGTCACGCTATCGTCTTCGGTGGATGTCGTGACGGCGATGGTTCCCTTTGACGGTGTGTGCTGAATGGCGTTGTCCAGCAAGTTGTCCAACACCCGCTCCGTCATCCCAATGTCCCCATACGCCAGAGGGGTGTTCGGCGATAAGGACAGACAAAGCGACACGCCCTCGCTTTCCGCTTTCAACCGGTGTTTTTCAACCGCGTCGTGGATAAGTTCCGGCAAGGCGAACGGTTCGGGTTGTGGCTGGCTTTCCCGCGCTTCCAGGCTCGCCAACTCAAAAAGTTCCGCCAGCATTCGTCCCAATCGCTGACTCTGGCGAAGGGCGATGCGCAGGAACTCTTCCCGCTCTTCTTCGCTCAGGCTGTCCTTTTTGATCTGCAGCGATTCCAGGTAGCCCTGTAATGAGGCCAGCGGCGTGCGTAGATCGTGAGAAACCTGGGCCACGAGTCGTCGCCGCAACGCATCCTCTTCGCGCAGCATTTCTATTTGCTGGCGGATTCGCGCCGCCATGCGGTCAAAGGTGAACGACAGCGCCTCGACCTCATCGACCTTTGTCGGCGGATCAACATTTTCCAAATCCTGTTTGATCGTTTGTTTCGCGAACGCTTCCATGCGTTCCGTCAATCGCCGCAGGCGACCGGTGAGCAAATGAAACACAATCAAACCCGCGAGCAGACCAAATCCAAGACTGGCCGCCATGGCCCAACCACTCATGCGCAACAGATAACTGGTGCGCACCACGGTTTCGGCGGAATCATACTGTTCGCCGCGAAGGACGACATAGAGATAGCCCTCGGGGAGATACCCTTCAGGCGTCGTCTTGCCGGGGATATCCGTGACCGAAAACGCCTTTTGGCGGTCATGACTGCGCGGATCGTCGCCAAGCAGGGGGTACGGGTCCTCCATGCGCAAGAAGGCCTTGATCGGCGCCAGCGATACGGATTTACGTTTAATTTTCCCCGGGTCGGCTGAATAAGAAAGAATGCGCCCTGCGTTATCGAGCAAGTAAATCTCGATGCTGGGATTGATGGACATGTAGAGGCTGAATGTATCCTTCAACGCCTCTTCATTGAGGCGGCCCTCTTCGACCAGATTACGGTCGGCGACGATGTTGTGCGCCAGATCGCGATTAATTTCCTGATTGAGCTGCCGCATATAGGTGTCGGTTATCGTCAAGGTGATCGCGGTGTAAACCGCGCCAACGGCGACGAGCAGAACCAGCAGCCCAAGAGCGAGTTTGGCGTAAAGGGTGCGCGGCAAAGCCTGTCTCCCTCTACGACGCAAACTTATAACCGACGCCCCAGACCGTCTGGACGTAGGCGGGGTTCGCAGGGTCTTTTTCGATCTTGGCGCGTAACCGGTTAATATGGGTATTCACCGTATGTTCGTAGCCTTCGTAGCTGTAGCCCCAGACCTGATCGAGAAGCTGAACGCGGCTGTAGACCCGCC
>JABJJH010000303.1 GCA_018660965.1 Rhodospirillaceae bacterium
AATCAACGAAGACGGCAGGGCGATCCGCGTCAGCCGCGCAGCCGCCGCGGCGGTTCCATACGCCGCGCCGCCTGTCGCGCCCGCCCCGCAATTGGCGCCGACAGATACACACCCCGCCGAGGAGCCGGGAACCGTACCGTCGCCCATGGTCGGCACCGCGTATCTGGCGTCCGGTCCCGGCGAGGCGCCGTTCGTCAAAACCGGCGACGAGGTTTCCGAAGGCCAGACGTTGATGATTATCGAGGCGATGAAGGTCATGAACCCCATCCTGGCGCCGCGCGGCGGCGTTGTGCGTCAGATTTTTGTCGAGGACGGGCAACCGGTCGAATTCGGCGAAGCGCTCATGGCGCTTACGTAAGTCAGTCAGGTGTTTGAAAAAATACTCATCGCGAACCGGGGCGAAATCGCGCTGCGCATTCATCGCG
The DNA here is from genome assembly GCA_018660965.1 of Rhodospirillaceae bacterium. Taxonomy (GTDB): domain Bacteria; phylum Pseudomonadota; class Alphaproteobacteria; order UBA8366; genus JABJJH01. Next base: position 426 of record JABJJH010000303.1, read on the forward strand.
CCTGCAAGGAAATGGGCATTCAGACCGTCGCCGTGCATTCCACCGCCGACGCCGACGCCATGCATGTACGACTGGCCGACGAATCCGTGTGCATCGGCCCGCCATCGCCCGCCGAAAGCTATCTCAATATTCCCGCCATCATTTCCGCCGCGACCATCGCCGGCGCCGACGCCATTCACCCCGGCGTTGGGTTCCTGGCGGAAAACGCCGATTTCGCCGAAATGGTGGCAGAACACGGGTTCACCTTCATCGGCCCGTCGGCGGACCATATGCGGATGATGGGCGACAAGATCACCGCCAAACGCACAGTGGTCGATTTGAACATACCCGTCGTGCCGGGTTCCGACGGCGACGTCCAGGACGAAGACGAAGCGCTGCGCATCGCCAAGGAGATTGGCTATCCGGTGCTGATAAAAGCGTCGGCGGGCGGCGGTGGGCGCGGCATGAAGGTGTCGCGCGGCCCCGATGACCTCGGCGAAAACCTGCGCCTGTGCCGCGCCGAAGCCAAGGCCAGCTTCGGCGACGATACGGTCTATATTGAAAAATACCTCGCCGCGCCCCGGCATATCGAAGTGCAGGTAATGGGCGATTCACATGGCAATGTCGTGCATTTCGGCGAACGGGATTGTTCGTTGCAGCGTCGCCATCAAAAGGTGCTGGAGGAAGCGCCCTCACCGGCCCTGAACGCGGCGGTGCGCAAACAGATCGGTGAAACCGTCACCACCGCCTTGCAAACCATGGGCTATCGGGGCGCGGGCACCATCGAATTCCTGTACGAAAACGGCGAATTCTATTTCATTGAAATGAACACCCGGCTTCAGGTGGAGCATTCGGTGTCGGAAATGATCAGCGGCGTCGATTTGGTGCGCGAACAAATTCTCGTTGCGGACGGGGCGCCGCTGGCGTTCACGCAGTCCGACATCGTCCTGGCGGGCCACGCCATCGAATGCCGCATCAACGCGGAACACCCGGAAACATTTGCGCCCTCACCCGGCCGCGTCACGGACTATCACGCCCCCGGCGGGCTTGGCGTCAGGATCGACTCGGCGCTATACGCCGGATACGTCGTGCCCCCGTATTACGACAGCCTGGTGTCCAAGCTGATTGTCCACGGCGCCAACCGCAACGAATGCCTGTTGCGCCTGCGCCGCGCGTTGGACGAATACGTCATTGACGGCGTCGAAACGACCCTGCCCCTGCATCGCCGATTGATGCTCGAACAGGATTTTATAAATGGCGAATACGACATACACTGGCTTGAAGCGTATTTAGGCCTTAACGACTGATTTTTTGCGGTGCGATTCGCCCATGGAAATGCTTGAGCTGACGCCGGACATTTTGCTGCGGGCTTACGCCATCGGCGTGTTTCCCATGTCGGAGGACCGCGATGACCCGGAACTGTTTTGGGTCGACCCCCGCACGCGGGGGATCATTCCGCTTGATGATGTGCACGTCTCCCGGCGATTGGCGAAAACCATTCGCGCCGACCGCTTTACCGTAACCTACGACACCGCGTTCGAGGCGACCATGGAAGGTTGCGCGGAAAGCGCCGACGACCGGCCGAAAACATGGATCAATGACCGCATCATAACGCTGTACACATCGCTGCACCGCATGGGCCGCGCCCACAGCGTCGAATGCAGGGTGAACGGCGAGTTGGTCGGCGGCTTGTACGGTGTGTCCATGGGCGGCGCATTTTTCGGCGAAAGCATGTTCAGCCGGGTTCGCGACGCCAGCAAGGTCGCCCTCATTCATTTAATCGCGCGTCTGCGCGGCGGCGGGTACACGTTGCTCGACACTCAATTCATCACCGATCACCTGAAACAGTTCGGCGCAATCGAGATAACCCGAAGCGATTATCGCCGTCGCCTTGAGAACGCCTTGAAATTGGACGCCCACTTCCATCATGATAGGGCCTCTGACGACATGGAGGCGTTGTTGAAATACAAACGCGTTGAACGGGAGGAACGACAATCAATACCGGCGCTGTACAAATAGCCGACGTCATCGTCGTCGGCGGCGGCATGTTCGGCGCGGCCATCGCCTATGGCTTGTC
>JABJJH010000616.1 GCA_018660965.1 Rhodospirillaceae bacterium
ACCTGGACATCGCTTTTATCCACGCCCAGCGTGCGGATCATGGTGAGCGAGCTGTGGTGAAGGGCGTCCTGCACCGCGCGCACCGCCGCCTTGGTGTAGTCGCCGCCGTGCAAATCGTTGCCGGTTCCCATTTCAAGAATGACGCGTTTGGCTGTCATGGCATGTTCCTTATGAATACTTACGGCAGATCGAGCCGGACGACGGCGGCGGCGCTGGCCATGATGGTCGAGTCCGTGCCCGCGTCGTTGGGAATTTCCAAACCACCCTGCACGACATTCACCGTACCCGTGCCATGTGGCAACACCGCCAGCACGGCGGCCTTGTCGACGGTGTCGGGTTTCGGCGCGCCGATGGTGACTTCGACCCGCATCGAATCGACATCCAGCCCCAGCGCGGCCGCCACCGACAACGAATTGTGCCACAGCGCATCCCGCAGCGCGCGAACGGCGGCTTTCGTATTGTCGTCACCGCCGCCGCGAATATCGGTCCCCATGCCGATTTCCGTCACCACACGTTTCCAAGCCATGTACGATTACCTTTCCCGATTCAATTCCGTATTAATCCTGAACGCTCGCGCCGTCCAAGACCAGCCTAATTTAGGTTCCTGCAGCGTTCTGTATCGTCCGCCAGACATTTTCCGGCGTCGCCGGTCCCTCCAGTTCGATAACGCCATAGGGTTCAAGCGCGTCCAGCACCGCGTTGACGATGGCGGGGAACCCGGCAATGGCCCCGGCCTCCCCGCTGCCCTTCACCCCAAGCGGGTTGGTCGTGCAGGCGATCTGGTTGAAAGTGACATCGTAGGACGGCACATCGGCGGCGCGCGGCAAGGGATAGTCCAGGAACGATCCGGACAGAAGCTGGCCGCTGCCGTCTTCGTACACGGCGCGTTCCATCAACGCCTGTCCGACGCCCTGGGTGATGGCGCCGTGGACCTGACCTTCGATCACCATGGGGTTGATGATCGTCCCGTAATCATCAACGCCTGTGTAGCGCGCAAGCGTAACCACGCCGGTTTCCGGATCAACCTCGACCTCGGCGACATGGCAGCCATTGGGGAAAGTGTGCGCCTCGCGGGTATATTCGTGGAAAGTGTCCAGGCCCCGTCGCCCGAGTTCATCGTCTTCCCGCGCCAACCGCGCGACGGCCATGATGTCCAGATCACGGTCGGTGCCCGCGACGCTAAAGCGGCCATTGGCGAATTCGATGTCGGCTTCGGCGGCTTCCAGCGCCCGTGCGGCGACGCGGCGTCCCTTGGCGATAATGTCCTGAACCGCACGGTGCATCGCCGTGCCCGCCATGGAGGTCGCACGCGAACTGCCATGGCCGCCGCCCTTGGGGATGGCGTCGGTGTCGCCGTCACGATAACGGATCTGGTCGAATGGCGCGCCCAGCAAATCGGACAGGATTTGCGGGAACGTGGTTTCGTGCCCCTGGCCAATGGATTGGGTGCCCGTCACCAGGGTTAAATAATCGTCGGCGCCAAAGGTCAGCTCGACGTTTTCCACCGGCACGCCGAAGGTCGCCTTAATGTGATAAGCCATGCCAAGGCCGCGCCGCCGTCCGCGCGATTCCGCTTCGCGCCGCCGGTCATCGAACCCGTCGCGCGCACGGGCGAGGGCCGCGTCGAAATTGTCCGGGAACGCGCCACTGTCGATGGTCAGCCCCATGGTGTGAACATACGGCGCCGCCGGGGCCAGGTTTCGACGACGCAAATCGAAACGATCCAGCCCCATTTCAGCCGCCGCGCGGTCGATCAGACGTTCGATGATATTGGCCGATTCCGCATACCCCGGTCCGCGCGTCACGCCGATGGGGACCGTGTTGGTGAACACCGCGCCGATGTTCATGTGAATGGCGGGAATGGCGTAGGGACCGCCGGGCAACGTGGCGAACTGGTCCGTGTGCAGTCGCCCCATGCCGCCCGTCAGATAGGCACCGAGGTTGCCCCATCCATCCAGCCGTAGCGCCAGAAATTGCCCGTCGCGATCCAGCGCCAGTTCCGCCCGCGCGCTATGGTCGCGCGCTTGATGGTCGGAAACAAATGCGTCGCTGCGTTCGTTAATCCATTTCACCGGGCGCCCGGTTTCACGCGCCGCCCACAGCATCAACACCTGTTCGGGATACATGAAATTTTTCGACCCGAAGCCGCCGCCAACATCCTTGGCGACCAGCCGCACATCACTGGCCGGCGCCCCCAGCGTCATGGCGATATGGTCGCGTCCCGTATGAAGGCTCTGCGCGGAGACATGCAGCGTATAGCGCCCGCTTTCCGGATCGAACGAACCGACGCCGCCGCGCGGCTCCATCGGGTTGGTGACGATGCGATGATTGTGGAACGACATGGATGTAACGTGCTCAGCGGCCTGCACGCCCGCCTCGACCGCCGCCGCATCTCCCGTGCTCCATTGCAGGCAGATATTAGCCGGGTCTTCGCGCGCCGCTTCAATCGTCGTGATCGCGGGCAAGGATATGTAATCGACCGACACCAGTTCCGCCGCATCGCGCGCCTCTTCCCGGCTTTGCGCCACGACCAGCGCCACGGGCTGACCACCGTAACGCACTGTATCGACCGCCAGCGGGTGCTGATCGGGATATGCGAACGCCTCGCCGGTATGCGGATTGGCGCGCTCATAGGGTGGAATCGGCTGAATGCCGGCGGCGGCCTGATCCGCCCCCGTCAACACCGCCAGAACGCCCGGCGCCGCCACGGCGTCGCTAACATCAATCGCGTCGATCCGCGCATGGCCATGCGGCGAGCGCACGATGGCTGCGTGGACGACCCCCTCGAAACCCAGATCGTCGAGATAGCGTCCCGACCCGGTTAGAAACCGCGTGTCCTCCCGCCGACGGGGCGTCTGGCCAATCTTCAAACGCGTCATCTTGCTTCCTTATGCCGGTATCGCGAACACGCCGCCGGTCGGGACGCTGGCCCCGCTCCACGGGTCGATGATTTTCTCGGCGATCAACCAGTCACCGTCCACCTGCATACAGGTGTCGCGGTAGCTGCCCAGAAGGCGAACGAATTTTTCGTCGCTACCCGGAACCCAGGCGAGCGAGGCCCAGTAAGATACGACGCGCCACGCGCCCTCTCCCGCGTCCTCGACAAACATATGCTGAACCCAATGCTGGCTGTCCGGGCGATTCGGCAAGGTCAGAAAATGCGTCGCGAACCCACGCGCGCCACCCGCCGCCGCATCCCACCGCTTGCCCGTCACATCCTTGACGGTCGCGTCCCCGGTGAAGGTGTCCACAACGCCGTCGATATTCGTCGTGTCCATGCACCATAGATACCGTTTCAGCGTATCATAGATCGCTTCCCGGTCTTCGAGTGAAATCGCCACCGTCATGTCGTTATTCCCTTCCGTTTCAAATCAGCCATTCCGGCGCGTTCGACCCCAACACCGGCGTCGGGCGCGACCAACGCGGTTGGGTTTCCGACAGCTTCAGGATCGGCGCCAGATGCCGAAGCGGCCCATGACCAGTGTCGGACTGGATGTGCAACGCCGCGATTTCCTCGGCAGACAAATCCATATCGGGTTCCGGCAATGGAACTTTCCCCTTGTTGAAAATGTACATGCCCGATTGGCATAACGACACCCGGACATGATAGCTGCCGCCTTCGCGCGCGCGCCGCGCCAAGGCCAGCAGCACGCCATAAGCGCCAAGATACCCGGTCGTGTAATCACACGCCGATGCGGGCAACAGGGCCGGACCGTTCGCCCCGCCGTCGTGGCAAATGCCGGTGACGGTCTGCCCCAGTTGTTCCCATCCGGCGCGGTCCTTGAACGGACCCTCCGAACCATAACAACTGATCGACAGATAGATGATACCGGGCCGCCGTTCCGCCAACTCTTCCGGGCTGAAGCCAAGCGCCGCCATGGCGCCGGGCCGATAGCCTTGCGAAAAGACATCCGCACTGCTCGCCAGGGCCTTCAACGTCGCCGCGTCGTCCGGCTTGGTCAGGTCCAGAAACGTACTGCGTTTGCCGTGGCTGGTGTCCATCACATGTTCCGCCACCTGGGGCAAATGCTTGGCGGTCACCATCAGAACATCGGCGCCATTTTCGGCCAAGGTCCGCGCCGCAATCGGACCGGCGAGAATACGGGTCAAATCCAGCACGCGAACGCCCGCCAAAGGCGCGGCGAAATCGGTGAGGGGTTCCGGGTCGCTGTCGCCGATTTTGGTGATTTCGACCAATGGCTTCGCCGCCAATCCTTTGCCGTGGGGGTGGTCAAGCCATTCCGCGTTGCTGCGCACCATGGCGCCACAGGCCCGCGCCTCGGCGATGGCCGCCTCCAGATCAAGCGCATCCCACCGGGCGACCGCGTCGCGAACGGAATCCGGCGTCGGCTCGCACTTCAAAACGCCCAATACCCGATCCCGCAAATGCGCCAGATTGAAATGCGGCAGAAACCAGCGACCGTCCTTGGTCGGCCACGGTTGCGTGATGGTGCGCATGTGCTCCATGTCCGGGTTCATCTGGATCTGCGAGAATCCTCCGTCGGCGTCGGGCGTATGCAGATATAACGTACTGCGCAGCGCCGCCGCCGCATGGCGCGCGTCGATGGAAACTTTCTGGCGACCGCCCAGCCGTTCTTCCGCGATATCGGTGACCGCGACGCCGATCCCGGCCAACACCGTGGCGCAGGTCTCGCCGATTTTGAACTTGGTCGAAAACACCGGGTCCGCACCCGTGATCTCAACCTCGCCGTCTTCGGGCATGCCGCGCCCGCGTATATCCATCAACGTCTCGAACGCCGCATTCGTCATCCTGTAATCCTCCCTGTCACAATTAATTGCAGTTTATCCGACCGAAGCGGGTTCGCCCAGATTTGGCTTACCTTAAATTACCTGGCCCTAATTTGGTGGGGCTGGTCAGCCTTAAAAGCATAGGCTACCGTTCTGGTGGAACAACTGTGAGGGGAATCGGCATGCCGGAAATTCGGATGATGGCGACGACGGGAATGCTTGGGTACGGTTATACCGAAGAAGCATTCCGACGCGGCCTGGAACAGGATCTGGACTTCATCGCCGCCGATGGTGGGTCCATGGACCCGGGTCCGCATTATCTGGGCGAAGGAATTCCGTTCGTGTCCCGGCAAGCGGTGAAACGCGACCTTTCCTTCATGCTGGAGGCCGCCGTCGACAAGAAAATTCCCATGCTGATCGGATCGACGGGCGGCGGCGGCAGCGAACCACAGATCGCCTTTGTGCGTGAAGTGGTCGAGGAAATCGCCGCCGAAAAGGGCCTGCATTTTGACATGGCCGTGATCCATTCCGAACAATCCGCCGAGTCCCTGAAGGCGAAACGCGCGGACGGCAAGATCGAGCCGCTGGGGCCCATCGCCGAATTGACCGATTCCGACATCGACGAAAGCAGCCGCGTTGTCGCCATGATGGGCGTCGAACCGTTCCAGGCGGCGTTGAAAGGCGGCGCCCAGGTGGTGTTGGCGGGCCGCGCGACGGATGCGTCGATTTTTTCCGCCATTCCCCTGATGCGCGGCGCCCACCCGGGCCTGAGCTGGCATTTGTCGAAGATCATCGAATGCGCGGGCCAGGTCACCACGCCCCGCACGGGACAGGATTGCGTGTTGGGCACGCTGCGCGACGATCATTTTCTGGTCGAACCCGGCCATCCGGACAAACGCTGCACCCGTATGAAGATCGCCGCCCATACGCTGTACGAAAATCCCAGCCCCTATTTGCTGGAGGAGCCGGACGGCACCTTGAACACATCCCACGCCACCTATGAACAACTCGACGAGCGGGTCGTGAAGGTCAGCGGCAGCCGGTTCGAACCGTCGAACCGCTATACGGTGAAGCTCGAAGGGGTCAAGGAATCGGGATACCGAACCGTCTTCATCGCGGGCGTTCGCGACCCCATTCTGATTTCCGTGATCGACGACTTCATCGCGTCGTGTCACGAACGAGTCGCGGTGGAAGCCCGAAACCTGGGCGTCGCCGACGGCGCCTACCGGCTCAATATCCGGGTGTATGGCAAGAACGCGACCATGGGCCCGCGCGAGCCGGTCACGGATTTCAACGGACACGAAATCGGGCTTCTGGTCGATGTCCTGGCCGACGACCCCGACACCAGCAAGGCCATCATGGCCAAGGCGCGCTATGCGCTGCTGCACACCGACTTCCCCGGCCGCAAGTGCATTTCCGGCAATCTGGCGATTCCGTTTTCGCCGTCCGACATGCCCGTCGGCATGACCTATGAATTCAACATCTGGCACCGGATGGAGATCGACGACCCGCTGGCGCCGTTCCCCATCGAATATGTGAGCGTGTAGACGATGGCGACCCTGGCTGAATTGACGAGCGTGCTGCGCTCCAAGAACGCGGGCGCATTGTTGTGCACGCTGGACCTGATGTTCGAAACCGAGGAGACCTACACCCATGTTCGCGACAGCGGCGTGCTGGAGCCGGGCCTGATCGCCAGACTGTACGGCGTGTCCGACAACGAGGTCGCGATCATTCCCTACGACGTGGCCTACGCCATCAAGATCACCCTGCCCCGACTGCACAAATCGGGCGATCCGGGCGACACCGATATCTACGGCGCGCAGCAACACGCGCCCCTCCTCGACATCGAAATACCCGACTAAGGAACACCAGACCGATGGATTACGATTACATCATCGTCGGCGCCGGGTCGGCGGGTTGTGTGCTCGCCAACCGTTTGAGCGCTTCTTCGGCGAACAAGGTGCTGTTGCTGGAAGCCGGGCCCGAAGACCGCAACCCGTGGATTCACGTGCCGCTCGGGTACGGCAAGAACGTCTCCAACCCCGCCGTCAACTGGTGCCTGGAATCGGAACCGGAGGAATACCTCTACGGGCAAAAATATTTCCTGCCGCGCGGCAAAGTCATCGGCGGGTCGAGTTCGATCAACGGCATGGTCTATGTGCGCGGTCAGGTCGAAGATTTCGACATGTGGGCGCAAATGGGCTGCCGAGGCTGGTCGTATGACGAAGTCCT
>JABJJH010000644.1 GCA_018660965.1 Rhodospirillaceae bacterium
CCTTCCTCCACACCGGAATCAACGCGGATGTTCGCTGACGCCGCAGGCGGGATGTAGCGGACCAGCCGCCCGGTCGACGGCAGGAAATTGCGAAACGGATCTTCGGCGTAGACGCGCGCTTCAATCGCCCAACCATCGAGCGATATATCCTCCTGCCGCAGCGCCAGTGTTTCACCTGCGGCGATTCGGATCATCTGTTCGACCAGATCGAGCCCCGTCACCTGTTCCGTCACCGGGTGTTCCACCTGCAAGCGCGTATTCATTTCCAGAAAATAGAAATTGCGCTCCCGGTCGACGACGAACTCAACCGTTCCCGCCGATTTATATCCAACCGCCCTGGCCAGTTCGATCGCCTGGGCGCCCATGGCCGCGCGGGTTTCTTTATCAAGAAACGGCGACGGCGCTTCCTCGATGACCTTTTGGTGACGGCGCTGAATGGAACATTCGCGTTCGCCCAGATGAACGATTCCGCCCATCCCGTCGGCGAGGACCTGGATTTCGATGTGACGCGGGTTTTCAATGAATTTCTCGATGAAAATACGGTCGTCGCCGAAACTGGAACGGGCTTCGTTACTGGCGGACGCGAAGCCTTCCCGCACTTCGTCATCGTTGAAGGCGACCCGCATGCCCTTACCGCCACCGCCTGCCGACGCCTTCACCATGACCGGATGCCCGATGTCCCGGGCGATCCTGACCGCCTCATCGGCGTCGGCGATAACATCCGGCCAACCGGGAATCGTATTAACCCCGGCCTCGCCCGCCAATTTCTTCGATTCGATCTTGTCACCCATGGCTCTGATCGCATCGGCGCCGGGGCCGATAAACGCAATTCCCGCCGCCGCCAACGCTTCGGCGAACACCGCGTTCTCGGACAAAAAACCATACCCAGGATGAATCGCGTCGGCCCCCTTGCGCCGCGCTGCGTCGATAATTTTATCAATTACGAGGTAGCTTTCCGATGATGGCGAAGCGCCAATTGAAACGGCTTCGTCGGCCATCGCCACATGCGGCGCGCGTTCATCCGCGTCCGAATATACGGCGACCGTCTGGATTCCCATCCGTTGCGCCGTCGCAATAACCCGGCAAGCGATTTCTCCACGATTGGCTATCAGGATTTTAGAGAACAACGGCCAGCCTTTTATTATTGTAATGGACGGCGTTTCAAAGAAGCGGCCCGCACCATGCGACGCGCAGGCGAAATCACGAAACGGCGGGACTCTAATGCTTGCCGGACATCCGGGGTTTCCACGCCCTCACGCGCGCCTGGATAGGGTCGCGCACGACGGCGGGAAGCTTCTGGTACACCGCCTTGCGATTAACCTCGGCGCTCCAATGGCCCTGGTTCGAGGCCAGCGTCAACCAAAACAAGGCTTCGGCTTCGTCCACCGCCACGCCTTCTCCACGCGCATAGCGGACGCCAATATGGTTTTGCGCCTTGGCGTATCCCTGGTTAGCCGCCTTCAGGAACCATTGCGCCGCCGCCTTTTTGTCCACCGGCCCGCCAACGCCATCCCGGGACAGCTTGCCCATGTTGTACTGAGCCTTCATGAATCCGTTGCTGGCGGATTCCTCGATCCATTTCCGGGCCTTCGCCATATCTTTTTCAACGCCGTGCCCGTGCAGATAAATTTTTCCCAGCACGTATTGCGACCGGACCAGACCAAGGGTCGCGGCGCGCGTCATGTATTTAACGCCGATTTGATGGTCACGCGTGGTGGACGAACCGAAAAGATAACTGGCGGCCAAATTGTGCGCCGCTTCGCGATGGCCCTGCGCCGCGGCTTTTTCCCACCAGGATCGCGCGACATCCCTGTCAGCGACCACGCCGCGACCGTCATCGTACAAAACGCCCAAATTAAATTGCGCGCGGGCGCCGTTAATTGGCCACGCCATAATGCCCGTTAAAAAAACCAGCCCCGCAACCAGCATCGAATATTGCATTCGCTTATTCCGTTCGGGTCCTTGCGCGTTGCATTCCATGGTCATCCTCGGTCACCCCGCCGCCGGAAATTTTGAAAGGCGCGTATTCAACGCCTCGATCAAACCATCCGGGCCATGTTTGTTGATCACCGCCGTGAATTCGGAGCGTTGGGTCGATAACATGCTGACGCCTTCAACGACGATATCGATCACTTTCAAAGTATCGCCTAGTCTTCGCACCCGCCAATCGCATCGAATTTCGGGCGATTCAGCCTGGACGATCCGCGTCCGCACGAAGACATCCTTTTGTTTGGTCCTGTTCGCACGGTCCACAATGAATTTCTGTCCGGCGTAGCCGCCCAAACGCGCCGCGTAACTGCGCAATATCCACTCAGAAAACAAACGCTGATAGTCGCTGCGCTGGTCCGGGCTCATCTGCCGCCAGTAGCGTCCAACGACAAAGCGCCCGATCTTTTCCATCGCGAACCCGTCCAGCAGCAAGCGACGGAAAGTCGATTCGCGTTGCGCTAGGTCTTTCGTGTCGTCGCGAAGCACCCGGATTGCTTCATCCGCCAATCGCTGGACGAACTTCGCTTCCGCCGTCGTCGCCCCGGCCGATTGCGCGGACGCCGTTTGAATCAGCGACGGAGACGCGCTAAAGACGAACCCTAGGATCAGGGCTGTTGCGAGCCACGGAACGGCGTGCGCGACCGTTTCGCCTCGTTTCTTTTTTCGCATTAGCCCCAACATTTCCTATTCCTCCCTCGAATCCCCTTTCCCGGCGCGCGCCACACATAGTTAGGGTCGCGTATCCGGGTCGAAATCTCGATGCCAGTCATGGCGTCAGTCACGTTATCATGCGACCACGCATGAATGAACGGCCATTATCCTCGCTCCAGCCCTTCGGGGCAACAGGACGCCAAAGACAAGGTCACGCCGCCAATCGCAATTTATTTTAGCGTTTAGCGGTATTCAGCAACCGCTAAGAGTCTTATGAGTTGATGTTTCCCGTAAGGGAGGATACCGTTTCAGGCGTATCTGTAGCACCCCGGTCGTCGGGGCTCGAAAGGAATGGAAAAGTCCGAGCGATAGTCCTGAGGTTTAATAATGAACATTGGGAGGACCAACATGAAGCTATCATCGAAACTGGCGGTCGCCGCCGGTCTTGGCGCCGCCTTGGCGTTCGGACCGATCAGCGACGCCAACGCCGTTAAACGAGGCGGCGTCTTAACGTTCGTGGTCGGAAGTAAGATTCCGTCCCTGGACGGGCATCGCGAATCAACCTTTGGTATGATTCATCCCATTCGGCCCTTTTACAGCCTGTTGCTCCGGATCAACCCGGACAACCCGCAAAAAACAGACGATTTTCTCTGTGATGTGTGCACGGACTGGTCGTCCAGCGCCGACAAGAAAAAGTGGACCTTCAATATTCGTAAGGATATCTGGTTCCACGATGGTCAAAAGATGACGGCGCACGATGTCGTCGCGACCTACAACAAGATCATCTTCCCACCAAAAGGTGTGGGCAGTTCGCGTAAAGCCCATTACCAGATGGTGAAGAAAGTTTCCGCCGTCGGAGACTACACCGTCGTGTTCGATCTGGACTTCGCGTCGGGCGGCTATTTACCCGCCATGGCGTCGCCCTTTAATTTCATCTACTCAAAAGACGACCTCGACAAGCATGGTTTGCAATGGCACCAGAAGAACGTCAACGGCACCGGTGCGTACAAGTTTGTGCAGTATCAACCCGGCGCATTTGTCGAAGGCAAACGCTTCGAAAAATACCACCACATGGGCGCCGACGGTAAACGTCTGCCCTATCTGGATGGCTACAAGGCGATCAGCGCGCCCAAAATGGCGGTCAGGCTGCAGGCTATTCGTGGCGACCGCGCGTCGATTGAATTCCGCGGTTTCCCACCGAAAGCCCGTGACGACCTTGTCAAAGCGTTGGGCGACAAGATCACCGTCCAGGAAGGCACCTGGAACTGCGTCAACGGCTTCGCGCCCAATCAGGGTCCGAAAGGCCCACCGCAGTTCAAGGATGTTCGCGTTCGGCGCGCGTTGACCTTGTCCCCGGACCGTTGGGGCGGGTCGAAATATCTGTCCAAGATCGCGTTGGTCAAAACCGTTGGCGGCATGGTCTTCCCGACAAGTCCACTCGCGGCCACGAAGGCGGAACTGTTGACCATTCCAATCTTCAACCCGGACAACAAGGTCCGTCGCGACATGGCGAAAAAGCTTCTCAAGGAAGCCGGCGCGGAAGGCATGAAAATCGCCTTGTGGAACCGGGCCGTTGACCAACCCTACAAGGTCGTCGGCACATGGTTGATCGACCAATGGCGGAAAGTCGGCTTCGACGCGTCGCAAATCGTCTCGCCATCGGGCATCTGGTACGCCGGTCTACGCAAGACCAAGGACTTCTCAGTTTCCATGTCCTTGAACTGTCAGTCCGTGGTTAACCCGCTGATCGACGTGTCCAAATGGCAATCGGCCGATATCGCCGGCAACAACTACGTTGGCTACATCGATCGTGACATGGACGCTCTGTGGCAGAAAATGAACCGCACAGGCGACGCCAAGCTGGCCCGCGCCACCTTACGCAAATACGAAACGCGTGGCCTATGGGATCAAGCGCATTGGGGCGTCACCCATTGGTGGTTCAAGATCAACCCGCACCGGTCCTATGTTAAGGGCTGGAAGCAGGCGCCAAGCCACTATCTGAATCAGCATCTCGATCAGATCTGGCTCGATAAGTAAGGCTTTACCCACGCCGCCGTTAACGCGGCGGCGTGGTGTTATTTTGGCGCGTTCCGTTTTGCGGGACGCGTCTTTTTTTGACCGCGCCTAACGCATAACGGTATTCAGCAACCACAAAGAGTCTTATGAGTTGATGTTTCCCGTAAGGGGGGATACCGTTTGCGCGCGCATTTAAAATTACCCCGGTCGTCGGGGCTCAAAAGGAATGGAAAAGTCCGAGCGATAGTCCTGACGTTTAATAAAGAGCATTGGGAGGACAAACATGAAGCTATCATCGAAACTGGCGGTCGCCGCCGGTCTCGGCGCCGCATTGGCGTTCGGGCCGGTCACCGCTGACGCCGCCGTCAAACGCGGCGGCGTCTTAACGTTCGTCGTCGGGAGTAAAATTCCGTCCTTTGACGCACACCGTGAATCAACCTTCGGGATGATTCATCCCATTCGGCCTTTTTATAGCCTGTTGATCCGGATCAACCCGGACAACCCTAAAAAGACCGATGATTTTCTCTGTGATCTCTGCACGGACTGGTCGTCCAGCGCCGACAAGAAAAAATGGACCTTTAACCTCCGCAAGGACGTTATGTTCCACAATGGTCAAAAATTCACGGCGCACGACATCGTCGCGACCTACAACAAGATCATCTTCCCACCGAAGGGCGTGGGCAGTTCCCGTAAAGCCCACTACCAGATGGTGAAGAAAGTCTCCGCCGATGGAAACCACAAGGTCGTCTTCGATCTGGAATTCGCCACGGGCGCGTTTCTGCCCGCCATGGCGTCGCCCTTCAACTTCGTCTACTCGAAAGACGATCTTGATAAGCATGGTTTGAAATGGCACCAGAAGAACGTCAACGGCACCGGCGCCTTCAAATTTGTGCAGTATCAACCCGGCGCGTTCGTCGAAGGCAAACGCTACGACAATTATCACCACATGGGCCCGGACGGTAAGCGCAAACCTTATCTGGACGGCTACAAGGCGATCAGCGCGCCAAAGATGGCGGTCCGGCTGCAAGCCATCCGTGGCGACCGCGCGTCAATCGAGTTTCGCGGTTTCCCGCCGAAAGCGCGTGATGATCTGGTAAAGGCCCTGGGCGACAAGATCACCGTCCAGGAAGGCACCTGGAACTGTGTCGCTGGTTTCTCGGCCAATCAGGGTCCAAAGGGCCCGCCAAAGTTCAAGGACCTTCGCGTCCGCCGTGCGCTGGGATTGGCGCCGGACCGTTGGGCCGGGTCGAAATATCTGTCCAAAATCGCGTTGCTCAAGAGCGTTGGCGGCATCGTCTTCCCGGACAGCGAACTGGCGGCGACTAAGGAAGAACTGCTGGCCTTGCCCGTCTTCAATCCCGACAACAAGGTGCGTCACGCCATGGCGAAAAAGCTTCTCAAGGAAGCCGGCGCGGAAGGCATGAAGATCTCGTTGTGGAACCGAGCCGTTGACCAACCCTACAAGGTCCTTGGCACGTGGTTGATCGACCAATGGCGTAAAGTCGGTTTCGACGCCACGCAAACGGTGGTGCCCACGGGCATCTGGTATGACGGCCTTCGCAAGAAGAAAGAACACCCGGTCTCGGTGGACAATAACTGTCAGTCCGTCGTCAACCCGTTGATCGACGTGTCCAAGTACCAATCGGCCGATGTTTCCGGGAATAACTACGGCAACTACATCGACCGCGATCTAGATGCTTTATGGCAGAAAATGAACCGCACGGGCGACGCGAAGGAAGCGCGCTCCATCCTGCGTCAATACGAAAAGCGAATTATGTGGGATAAAGCGCATTGGGGCGTCGCTTTCTGGTGGTTCAAGATCAATCCACACCGGACCTATGTTAAGGGCTGGAAGCAGGCGCCGAGTCACTATCTGAATCAGCATCTCGATCAGGTTTGGCTCGACAAGTAATACTTTACCCACGCCACCGTAAACACGGTAGTGTGGTATTAATTTGGCGCGTTCCGTTTTGCGGGACGCGCTATTTTTTTGCCTAATCCCAATGAACTAGCCCCACTGGCGCCTCCAAGGATACAACGCAAATGAATTAGTTGATCTTTGCGGTGAGGGGCGATACCGTTTGGCCGTGTTAATTAAATTTCCCGGCAGTCGGGGAATGAAAGGAACGCAGAAGTCCTATCTCAAGTATCCTTCAGGAGAGGCAAGTATGAAAGTATCAACAAAACTGGCGGTCGC
>JABJJH010000438.1 GCA_018660965.1 Rhodospirillaceae bacterium
CAGAAATCGCGCTCAGTTCCTGGGTCAGGTGCCCAAACAACAGCGAAAGTCGTACAGGCGGCTTGCTCGGGGCACAAAACATCGACAACATGCAAGAAAGGGCATTCTACTTGGGGAATGTCGGCTAGGGATTAGACCTTTAAACATGATGCGCCTTTGTATTTCTGTCCCGAAATTGATCGCCGCCTGCGCCGTGGCCGCCGTGTGCGCCCTGACGGCGGCGCCGCAAAGCATGGCCGCCGCGCCAAAAACTACCGTTGCGCCAAAAATATTCGGCACGGCGGAAATCCGCACGCGCGGCGTACAGAAGTTCAAAAAATGGACCGGCGTGTTGCAACGCTATCAAGGCGACCGCAAAAAGGAAGGCCGCCCCTGTAAACCCAGCCTGTTGAACCCCTGCGACATCGCCAAATGGCGGGCCTTCGTGAAGGACGTCGCGAAAAAGCCGAAACGCCAGCAACTCGACGCCGTAAACGCCTATATGAACAAGCGGCGCTACATCGTCGATCCGAAAAACTACGGCAAACGCGACTATTGGGCGACGCCGAAGCAGTTCTTCAACAAGAATGGCGATTGTGAAGATTACGCGATTTCCAAATACATCTCCCTGCTGCACGCCGGATACGACCCGGACGCCATGCGCGTCGTCATCGTCCAGGATTTGAACCTCAAGGTCGCGCACGGCATCCTCGTCGTCTATCTCGACGGCGAAGCGCTGGTGCTGGACAACCAGATCCCCAAAGTCATCAACGCCAAACGCATCCGCCATTACAAACCGGTCTATTCCATCAACGAAAAACACTGGTGGCGCCACCGGGGGTGATTTCGGCCAATATTTAGGCCCAATGCTAACCCAGCGGCCCTGTTTCGATATGCATGGCGTAGCATTGGTTAGCATTTGGGGGCTTCTTTCAAAATCATCATAAAAACCTATAATAGGAATATAAGGTTAAATATTTAGATTTCAAGGGTCTCAGTAAAATGTTCTCCAATAATAACATTAATGTTATTATAAGTCATGATTGTCGTCGTTGAATACGAGGATGAGACCGGCCGCATCCTTATTGGGGGCGGCACGAAGAAACGGCAAAGCCGCGACATCGACGCCGCCAGGGAACATTGGGCAACCTATAAAACCCGGAAAAGGAAAGGGTAGAGCGATGGCCTTAACACGAAACTTCAAGGAAACCATCAAGGAACGGGCCGACGCAGACCCGGAATTCCGGGTTGGCCTGTTAACGGAAGCGGCGGAATACCTTCTCAATGACGAAGTGGATGTCGCCAAGACGTTATTGCGCGACTATGTGAACGCAACGCTCGGGTTTAAGGAACTCGCCACCTTAACGGATAAAAAGCCCGAAAGCCTCATGCGGATGCTCAGCGCCAAAGGCAACCCCAGCCTGGGTAACATATCCAAGGTCATGGCGTCCCTGCGCAAGCATGAAGGCGTGGCGCTCTACGTGAACGCGGGGTAAGTCCTTCTCCTCCCCCACGGGTTTGCTCGGGCTTGACCCGAGTATCCAGGGTTGCGGCGCAACGCTTTAAATTACGAACTTCCCTGTGGTTGGATCATGGATACTCGGGTCAAGCCCGAGTAAACGGGTGTGTTGCGTTGGCCGTGAATATGCAGCGCCGACTTTGCCAGGCGTGCCGCGCGGCGCGGGATGTGCGATGCTGCGCTCATGGCCTATTACGTTTACATCATGGCGAGCGGGCGGAATGGGACGCTTTATATTGGTGTGACCAATGATTTGGTGCGGCGCGTCCATGAACATAAAGAAGGCCTCGTGGAGGGTTTCACGAAGCGTTATGAGGTAAAATTTCTCGTTTACGCTGAGACGCATGACTGTATCGGCCCAGCGCGTCAACGCGAGCGGAATTTGAAACATTGGGTCCGGGATTGAAAATCGCGTTGATTGAGCGCGATAACCCGCGTTGGGAAGATTTGTACGATCAGGTGTGCGGTTGATCCCTGGATGCTCGGGTCAAGCCCGAGCAAACGGATAGGAAAGCTTTAACGGTCGCGACGGCATTACGGCTCAAACCTGTTTGCTCGGGCTTGACCCGAGTATCCAGGGGGAATCCCTCTCAAACCTGTTAAACCCCGCACCCATCCCCTAAAATGCGCTCACATTCTCACACGGCATCCCAAAGCGAAGGAACATCATGGCGGAAGCGGAGCAAACTATTGTCGAGGCGTTTCCCGCGTCGACGGTTTTGATGGTGCGTGATGGCGCGCAGGGGTTGGAAGTGTTCATGGTGGTGCGCCACAGCAAGATCGATTTCGCGTCCGGCGCGCTGGTGTTTCCCGGCGGCAAGGTGGACCCGGAAGACAGCGGCGCGGATTTGATCGCCAGATGCGCGGGTGGCGCCGGGCTGGATGCGGGGGCCATGGCGTTGCGGATCGCCGCCATTCGCGAAACGTTCGAGGAAGCAGGCGTGTTGCTGGCGCGACGCCGGGGCGCAGCCGATCTGGTGTCCGGCGCTGATTTCGACGCCATCGCCGCCACGTATCGGGGTGATTTGCATGGCGGCGTCATCGGCATGGCCGAAATCGCCGAGGCCGAGGATCTGGAACTCGCCACCGATCTGCTGGCGCCGTTCGCGCACTGGATCACGCCCATTCAGGTGCGCCGCCGCTTCGACACGCATTTCTTCGTCATTCCCGCGCCCGTATCGCAAACCGCGCTGCATGACGGCAGCGAGTCGGTCGATTCGGTGTGGATTCGTCCCGCCGACGCGGTGGCCGAAGCGGAAGCCGGGGAACGTTCGGTGATGTTTCCGACGCGCCTCAACCTGAACAAGCTGGGCGAAGGCGCGAGCGTGGACGCCGTGCTCGCCAACGCGGCGGCGCAACCGGTCGTCACGGTCCTGCCGCAGGTTGAAAAGCTGGACGATGGCGGACGGCGCATGCAAATCCCGTTCGAGGCGGGGTACGGCGCCAGTGAATTCGTGGTGGCGTATGATGGCGCCTGATACGCGCGCGTGATACGCTATGGTTGTGATTGTGGCCGCACGGCCAATGACAGGGAGGATGAATAATGCACGCACTCGAAGTTTTTGACCCCAGCGGCGCGACGGAGATAACCAAGCTCCACGCGGCGCGGCTGGGCGGATTGGACGGAAAGACCATCGCGCTGTTGTCCGACGATATGTGGCAATCGCACCGCATGTTGCCGCTGCTGAAGGATTTGCTGGAAGACCGCTATACGGACATCACCGTGTTGCCGGAAACCGACTTCCCCATGGGCAGCCGCGCCATCGATGACGAGGCCGTGGCCGATATGATGGTCGCCAGAGGCGTCGACGGCGTCATTGTCGGCAACGCTTCCTGAGGCGCCTGCGCCACCGCATGCGGCCGTGCTGCCGCTAGAATTGAAAGCAGGAATATCCCGACCGTCGTGTTGACCCGCGAAGATTTCGTCGGCGTCACGCGCAACGCCATGGCCGGTCTTGGCTTCGACCAGGACGTTTCCATGGTGGTGTTTCCCATCGATCCCTTCCTGGTCGACAGCGATATTTCGCCGATTGGCGAAGCGTTGCAGGACTTTGTCGATGGCCTGACCTCATGGCGCCCCGCGGCGAATGAAATCGGCGTCAAGGCGCCGCCGCGCGTGCCGATTGAGGCGAACGGTTATGAAGCCGCCGTCGACAAGATGAACCGTCTGTTCCTGACCAACACCTGGGGCGACGGCTTGCCGCTCAACCCGCCCTCGATGGAGCGGGTGGACTGGATTTTGACCGGCACCGACATGGACCGCGACGACATTATCGGCAAGTTCATGCCGCGCGGCGGCGTCGCGACGGTGGAGACAATCGCGGTGTCGCTGGCGATGGCGGGCGGACGGCCGGAATATCTGCCGGTGCTGATCGCCGCCGTGGACGGGTTCCTCGACCCCGGTCTGGAACACGACAAGGTGCAGGCGACATCGGGCAGCACCTTTCCCGTGATCATCGTCAATGGTCCCATTGCGGAAGAAATCCGCTTGAATTCAGGCTTCGGCCTGCTGGGACCGGACCCGCAACACCCCGCCGGGGCCAGCATCGGGCGCGCGCTGCGCCTGTTGCAGCAAAATGTCGGCGGCGCCTTGCCGGGGGTTGGCACAATGGCGATCTTCGGCGCCATGCGATACACCAACGCGGTGTTCGCCGAGGACGAGGCCGGGTTGCCCGGCGACTGGAAATCGGTCGCCCAGACGCAATTCGGTTTTGACGCCGGGGAAAACGCCGTCACGGTGCTGGTCGGCACGGGCGCGTCCAATATCGTGCGGCGCGGCGTTGGCAAGGAAACCGCCGAGGATGAGGCCGAGCAGGGTCTGCGCCGGGTGGCGTCCTATCTGGCCAGCGCCAATCCGCACTACACCTGGGGCCATGCGGAAGGTTCGCCGGGCGTGTTGCTGATGCCCCGCGTTGTGGCGCGACAGCTCAATGCTCTGGGCTGGGACAAGGCGCGCATCAAGAAATTCCTGTGGGAGCATTCGAAAATCTCCGGGAAGGATGTCGTGGAATATGGCCTGAAACAGTGGATCGAAGCCGCCGCGCACCCCGATACGGTGGCGTCGTCGGGCGAAGACCCCTGGGCGATTTGCCGCAATCCGGACCAGATAATCCTCGCGGTCGCGGGCGGTGAACATCCGACGCATAATTTCTGGATGCAGGCGGCGGCGGCGAAAGTCGCGGGCCGCAAGATCGGCACGCCCGCGAAATGGGATACGTTGATTGCGACAGCGGACGACGAATTGGGTCCGCGCGGGGAGATGTGCGTTATTTAAGCGGCGCGGTTCGTCTATAAAAGTTCGTCATTCCTGCGAAGGCAGGAGTCTAGCGGCGCCTCTGGATTCCTGCCTTCGCAGGAATGACGAGGGAAGGGGCGGGAATGACGACAGCGGGGGTTGCTGTATTCGGCTGCCGTCAATCCGGCACGTCGATTGACGGCAGCGGCTGCTTGTTGCGGATCATGTCGGCGGCCTTTTCGCCGATCATGATGGTGGGCGCGTTGGTGTTCGAGGACGGCATCATCGGCATGACCGAGGCGTCGGCCACGCGCAACCCGTCGATCCCGTGCACCCGCAGTTCATCGTCGACCACCGTGGACGGGTCGTGTTTGGGTCCCATGCGGCAGGTGCCCATCAGGTGAAACGCCGTGGTCCCGCGCTGACGCGCGAAGTCGAGCAGTTCATCGTCGCTTTGGATGTCGTCGCCGGGCGCTTCGGCGCGGTCGTAATAGGGCGCCAGTTCGGGCGACTTGATCAACTTCCGAGCCAGCCGCATCGCGCCCATTAATGTCGTGCGATCCAGTTCCTCGGCCAGGTAATTCGGCTGGATCGCGGGTTTTTCCCGGGGATCGGCGGATTTCGCGCGAACGTACCCGGCGCTTTCCGGACGCTGCTGCCACGGGGCGATGGTCATGCCGGGAAAGTCGTCGAGCTGCGATTGCACCCCTTCGTTATAACTGGCTGGAGTGAAGGTAATCTGCACGTCGCCGTTGTCCAGCGCGTCGTTCGATTTCCAGAACACGTACACCAAGGTCGGCGACAGCGAAAGAATGCTTTTCCCGCCGAGAAAATATTTCGCCACTTCCCCGACCAGCGGCAGGCCGCGCGAGCGTTCGTTCAAGGTGTCGACGCCCTTCACCCGCGCGGTCATGCGCACCGGGTAATGGTCGCGCAGGTTTTCCCCGACCGAGGGCAGGTCATGCACCACTGGCGCGCCAATCTCCGTCAACAGGCTGGCGGGGCCAACGCCGGACAGTTGCAGCAATTGCGGCGAATTCACCGCGCCGCCGCACAAAATCACCTCGCGCCGGGCGCGCACTTCGCTTGTCGCGCCGCCGCGTAAATATTCCACGCCAACCGCGCGTTTTTCCTCGAACAGCACGCGCGAACACAAGGCGTTGGTGCGTACGTCGATATTGCCGCGTTTCAACGCCGGATGCAGGAACCCGCGCGCGGCGCTCATGCGGCGGCGTTGGTGGATGGTGCGCTGGGAATAGCTGACGCCTTCCTGACGCGCGCCGTTGTAATCCGGGTTGCGCGGAATGCCCATGCCGACCGCGCCGTCGATGAAGGCGTCGCACAGCGGGTGGCTCCAGTTGATGTCGGTGACTACCAGATTGCCGTCGCGGCCCCGGAATGTGTCGTCGCCGTCGCCGATGCGCCGTTCCGCGCGTTTGAAATACGGCAGCACGTCGGCGAAGCCCCAGCCGCGATTGCCGCGCTGGGCCCAGCCGTCGTAGTCCAGCCGCTGGCCGCGATTGTAGATATGGCCGTTGATCGAACTGGACCCGCCCAGGGTCTTGCCGCGCGGTTGCGGCACGCGCCGTCCGCCGGACCCTTCGCTGGGTTCGGTTTCATACATCCAGTTCACATTGGGGTTAACGATGGTCTTCATGAATCCGGCGGGAATGTGGATGAAGATGTTGCGGTCCGGCGGTCCCGCTTCCAGCACGCAAATCGACACGTCGGGGTCTTCGCTGAGCCTGGAGGCGATGACGCAGCCCGCCGAACCGGCGCCAACAATGACGTAATCGAAGGTATCCATGACGCGGTCCGTCCTTTTTAAAATCGTGGCGTACACTTACAGTATTTTCAGCGGTCGCGCGAGGGTGTGCGCGGGGGCCGCTGGAGTTTGGGAGGACGCATGGCGGGACAGGTAAAAGGGATCGTGTGCCTGTTGATCGCGGGCGCCATCCTCGCGTTCACCGACGGCCTGTCGAAATATCTGACCGCCGATTACCCGCCCGGCGAAATCATGTTTTTCCGCGCGTCCTTTGTGTTCGTGCCCATCGCGATCATGACCTGGCGGCGCGGCGGCCTGGGATCGCTTCGGGTCGTGAACTGGAAGGCGCAATTGGCGCGCGGGCTTTCGGCGTTGATCACCTCGTTCCTGTTCATGGTCGCGGTCAAGCACATGCCGCTGGCCGACATCACGGCGATTGTGTTCGCCTCCCCCATCGTCCTGACCGCGATGGCGCCGTATTTTCTGGGCGAACATGTCGGGTGGCGGCGCTGGGTCGCGGTGATCGTCGGGTTCGGCGGCATTCTGGTCATGATCCAGCCCAGCGCCGATGTGATATTATGGCCGTCCATGCTGGCGCTGGCGGCGACGGTGATGGTGTCCTTCCGCGATATCGCAACGCGCTGGCTGGCGAAAACCGACACGACGAATTCGATCATGGTGTGCACGACGGGCTGCATCGCGCTGGGCGGGCTTTCGACGATTGTGTTCGGTTGGCGAATGCCCGATCAGGAAGGCTTCGCGCTGCTGATGGGGACCGGGCTTCTGCAAGGGGTCGGGCATTATTTTCTGGTGTCCGCGTTCATCCACGGCGAAGCGGTGGTGGTGGCCCCGTTCCGCTATTTCGCGATGCTGTGGGCGACGATATACGGGTATTTGATGTTCGACGACGTC
>JABJJH010000645.1 GCA_018660965.1 Rhodospirillaceae bacterium
CAGGTCAAGGCGGTTTATCAGGGCGAATGCGATGTCGCCGTCGGCAACACCTACTACATGGGCAAAATGGCGACCAACACGAAAGACCCGGTCCAGAAGGAATGGGCGCAGTCGGTCAATATTATCTTTCCCAATCAAAACGGTCGCGGCGCGCATGTGAATGTCAGCGGCGCCGGCGTCACCACAAGCGCCAAGAACAAGGCCAATGCGATTAAATTGATCGAATTTTTAAGCGACGACGCGGCGCAGAAAATTTACGCCGAATCCAATTTTGAATATCCGGTCAAGGCGGGCGTCCCTTTGCATCCCCTGGTCGCGTCCTGGGGCAAATTCAAAGCGGACAAGGCGTATTTGTCGAAGATCGCCAACGAACGCACGAAAGCGACAAAAATGGTCGATCAGGTTGCTTTTAACAGGTAGCGTTGTCGGAAGTTTGATCTCTCCAAATTTAATCCCTCCCGAACTCAGGTAAAATCAGTTAGGTGCAAAAAATAGCGTGACGGCTGAATCGGAGATGTTGACCGCGCCACGGCGACTTTCGTGGGAATGGCTGGATGGGTGGACGATCAGCACGGTCCTGATCGCTGTTCTCGCCATGGCGCCCATTGCCGCGGTCATCTATCTCGCCTTTACGCCCAGCGATAATATCTGGCCCCATTTGGCCGCCACGGTGCTGCCGGACTATATCGCGACCACGTTGACATTGATGGTCGGCGTTGGGGTCGGCACGTTGATAATCGGCGTTGGCGCGGCGTGGTTGGTGACGATGTGCCGCTTTCCCGGTCGGCGGATGTTCGAATGGGGCATGCTGCTGCCGATGGCGATGCCCGCTTATATCATCGCCTACGTTTATACTGACATCCTGGAATATTCCGGCCCGGTTCAGGCGATGCTGCGCGATATGTTCGGCTGGAGCGGTAAGCGGGATTACTGGTTCCCGGAAATTCGCTCCGTCGGCGGCGCGATTTCGATGATGACGCTTGTGCTCTATCCCTATGTCTATTTGTTGTCACGGGCGGCCTTTCTGGAACAATCGGTCGCCATGTTCGAAGCCGGTCGATCCTTGGGACGGGGACCGTGGCGGAGTTTCTTCACGATTGCGGTGCCGCTTGCCCGACCGGGAATCGTCATCGGCGTTTCCCTGGTGTTGATGGAAGCGTTGAACGATTATGGCACGGTCGATTTTTTCGCCGTAAATACCTTCTCGCTTGGCATTTTTGACGTCTGGATGAACATGAACAATGTTGGCGGCGCGGCGCAACTCGCCACGGTGATGTTGTTGTTCGTGGCGCTTCTGGTGTTTTTGGAACGAGGCGCCCGGCGCTCGCGGCGCTATCACAACACATCGAGCAAATATCAGGCCCTGCCGGGCTTTCAGCTTGTGGGCGCACGGGGATGGCTGGCCACCGCAGGATGCCTGACGCCGGTCTTGTTGGGATTTGTCCTGCCGACCTTGGTTTTGCTGGTGTACGCACGACAACATTATGACAGTGAACTGACCTTTGAAGTTCTCCAGCACGCCGCCAACAGCGTCAAATTATCGGTTCTGGCGGGGGCTATCGCGGTCGTGGTCGCCATTGTCATGGCCTACAGCGCGCGCATCAAGGTCAGTCGCGTGCTTCTGTTTGCAAGCCGGATCGCGGCCATGGGGTACGCTGTTCCCGGCGCGGTTCTGGCGGTCGGTGTTTTGATTGTGCTCGGTAATCTGGATAACAGCGTCGACGCCTTCGCCAGACGCAACTTCGGAATTTCAACCGGCTTGATTTTCAGCGGCACCATCGTCGCGGTCACCTTTGGCTATCTGGTGCGCTTCCTCGCGTTGTCGCTGGGAACGGTGGAAGCGAGTTTGGGCAAGATCACCCCCAATATGGATGGGGCGTCACGCAGTCTCGGGCGTGGGGCTTTCGGAACTTTGCGCTATGTCCATCTGCCGTTAATTCGCGGCAGTGTCCTGACCGCCGTCCTGCTCGTTTTCGTCGATTGCATGAAGGAATTACCGATGACGGTCATCCTTCGGCCCTTCAATTTTCAGACCCTCGCCACGTTCGTGCATCAATATGCGTCGGACGAGCAATTGGGGGATGCGGCGTTGGCGGCGCTTTCGATTGTCGGCGTGGGCGTTTTACCCGTTATCGTGCTTAGCCTAACCATTGCAAGGTCGCGCCCCGGCCAAACGCCCGGACAGACCCCGGATCAGGCCCGCATGCAGACTCAGGGACAGTAGCACGATGCAGGGACTTCATCTGGTGGGTATTCGCCATTCCTATAGTACGACGCAGGTCCTTGACGCCATTTCATTGACCGTGCCGGCGGGGGAACTGGTGTGCCTTTTGGGCCCGTCGGGTTGTGGCAAGACAACGCTTCTGCGTATCGCAGCGGGTATGGAGCGCCTTCAGGCGGGCAGTGTGACGATTGATGAGCGGATCGTCGCTGAGCCTGATCTGCAATTGCCGCCGGAAGAGCGCCGGATTGGTTATATGTTCCAGGACTACGCGCTGTTCCCACATTTAACGGTTCTCGACAATGTGACCTTCGGGCTGTTCCGTCAGGACAGGACGTCAGCGGTCAAGCGGGCGATGGAAATGCTCGATCAGGTTCACATGACGCAACACGCGGACAAACACCCGCATACGCTTTCCGGCGGTCAGCAGCAACGAGTGGCGCTGGCCCGTGTCCTGGCGCCCGAACCCAGTGTCGTGTTGCTGGACGAACCGTTTTCCGGTCTCGATTCAAATATGCGCGCCAGAATTCGCGAGCAGACCTTGGCGGTGTTAAAGCACACGAACGTCGCAACGCTGATGGTGACGCATGACACCGAAGAAGCCATGTTCATGGCGGACCGTATCAAGGTGATGGGTGAAAATGGTCGCATTCTGCAGGCGGGGAGTCCGGAAGATATCTACTACAGGCCAGTGGATGAATATGTCGCCCGCCTGTTTGGACCCATAAACGCAATCGACGGCGTGGTTTCCGGGGGCGTTCTCGACTCTTCCTTTGGCGCCATTGCGATGGAAAATGTGGAAGACGGCGCTTTGGTTAAGGTGTTGATCCGACCGGAGGGATTGGTTTTGAGCAATGGTGACGGGGTTGGCGTCCTGATTGACATCGTGTCGACTCACCTGCTGGGCGATAACTCGCTGGTTCGATTTCAATGCTGCGAGGGCGTTCACAAGGGCGTTGAATTTGAAGCCCGCATCGTTGGCGCATTCGATCCGACGGAGAAGCGGCAAAGTCGCGTTCGCGTAGACCCGCGTCACGTTTTCCGGTATCCTCGAAAGTTATAAAGCCATCGGGAATGTTGTGGGTATGTTGCAGGGACGTTGAAATGGTGGAGCTAACGCGGTCCTTCGAGATTGAAGTCGAGATGATCGATTCCGACCATCGCCGTCTGGCCGAGATCATCAACGAAATAACCCAGGCGATTGATGACGACCGACCGGAAGAATGCGAACGGCTGGTGCCCGAATTCGTCAATTTTTCCAAACAACACTTTGCCCGTGAAGAAGCGCTGCTGGCCAAACACGACTATCCTCAAATTGGAAATCATCGCGACCATCATGCCGGTCTGCACGCTAAAATGCAGACGATGTTGACGTTGGCGGCGCGTGTGGTTGAAAGCCCGGCGGCCCGGGACGCGTTACGGAAGGAATTAATCTTTTTCCTGATGGATGACGTGATTAATGAAGATATGGGGTTCAAATCGTTTCTAACCGACGCGACATAAAAGACGGCTAAGCCGGCGGCGAATCATTAAGCGACCGAAAGTATTAAATTTACGGCTCCCGGCGACTGGAAACCCTGTCGGTCCAAAGCCCGTTAGTGGGAAGCGTACGCCCTTATGCCGGGCTGGCGTGGAACCTGATCCACACGAATTGCACGCAATTTGAATTGAAATACGTGATGCTTGCGACATAGTGATGAATCGAAAGACATTATTAACCAGTCCTACATAAAAATCTCGACCATGAATGAGTTTTGTAGGCAGTTCGATGAATAGCGCGCATGAGGCAGGCACTCCTTTGAAGTCAGAGACTGCCGATCCAGGCGGCGCCTGCGGTTATGTCGGTGCGAACGGCGCGTCCTGTCCCGGGGCGGCGGGCGAGACGGGGCTGTGTCGGTGGCACGATCCCGCCATCACTAAAGATGCGCCCGATGACCGGGCCAAGCTTGAGTCCTGGGCCCAAAGCGGTCAATCCATGGAGGGATTCGAACTGGCGTCGGCGGCGCTCGCGGGCGTCAATCTGGTCAAGGAGCCCGGGACCGGTGGCTACGATCTTTCGAACGCCAATCTCAGTCATGCGAATCTGAGTGACGGCCATCTGTATCAGATCAATTTGCGGGGCGCTTCGTTATTAAAAACGAACTTAAATGGCGCCCGGCTGAACGACGCGGATCTACGCGGCGCGAATTTGCTGGGCGCTGTTTTAAACGATGCGCGGCTGGAAAATACGGTATGGGACACCGTCGTCGCCCAGGAGGCGACAGCCCTGGAAGATTGGCGACGCGGCAATTTCGACTCCGCCAGGGTCCTGTTTCGCGAAGCCGAAGAGGTCTACCGGAATTTGCGCAAGGCCATGGAAAACAAGGGCCAGTTCGAGCAAGCCGGTGAATTTTTTTACCGTGAAATGGTCGCGCGCCGCTGGCTCCTCAAGCGCTACTGCCTGAAATGGTATTTTTCTTATCTGGTCGATATTTTTTGCGGTTATGGGGAAAACCCGGCGCGCGTGGTCGGCATGTCCGTCGCCATTATATTCGTGTGCGGGCTTCTCTACTTTTTGCTCGGTATCGGGTATGACGGCGCCGTGATCGGCGTTGATTTGGCCAAGGGTCCCCTCGTTAACCTGCAAAACTTTGGCGATAGCCTTTATTTCAGCATCGTTACCTTCACGACCCTGGGGTACGGTGATATCGCGCCCTTCGGCTGGACCCGCGTCGTCGCCGCCGTCGAGGCCTTCGCCGGTTCCTTCATCCTGGCGCTGTTCGTCGTCGTTTTTGTCAAGAAAATGACGCGCTAGTGGCGCAACCGAACCGGATGGGACCCATCCGTTTTGATCAGTTGCCCCACCAGATCAATGTGTTAGTGGGCTGATTCACGAAATTCTTGGGAACCAAGCGTTTCGATCAGACCACTAGTAATTTCGCGCGGTTTCAGGCGGGGCTCCGAATTCAGTTCGCTCAGAGCCAGCCCGCGTCTCGCAGCTCGCCTTCATTTTCGATG
>JABJJH010000525.1 GCA_018660965.1 Rhodospirillaceae bacterium
AAGGTCAAGCCGCAACAGACGGTTCAATTCCTCCAGACGTTCAAACATATTTCGCGCTGCGCGCATCGCCGCCCGGCACCCGGCTTCGGGGTCATCGTCGATCCCGAAAATAGCCATGACCCCGTCGCCGATGAATTTATCGAGATACCCACCGGACTCAGTAATCGCGGCGCCAGCCACTTCGAAATACCGGTTCAGCAAAAACACAACGTCGTAGGGAAGTTTGTCTTCCGACAGTTGCGTGAAGGCGCGAATGTCGGCGAACAAAATGGTGACGTCGAGTTCCTTGCCCTGGATATAATCCGGCTGTGAAAACCCGTCTTTCACCTGCGCGGTGGCGGGCAGCAGCCGGATGATGTCCACCGCGCCGGCGCGGGGTTTGGTCTGACAGGCGAGCCGCACCTGCGCGCTGGCTTTCACGCGCGACAACACCCTTTGTTCAGAGGCGTCTGGCGGCGGCAGGTTTTCCGCACCCCGGGTCACACGCACCCGGCAGGTGGAACACCGCCCGCGGCCACCGCAAACGCTGGCGTGCGGTATTCCGGCGGCGCGGCTTAAATCGAGGATGGACCCGCCGGGCGGCAACCGGGCCTTGCGTCCATCGTCATAGGTCAATTCAATGAATCCACGCCGTTTTTCCCAGATCGCGCGCGCCCAGCGCAGGACCAGCACACCGATGATAGCGCTGCAAAAGGCGGCGAAAAACCAGGTCTCGACCTGGCGAAGAATGTCGATTTCGGTCGCATCCGGCCACCGAATTTTCGTTTGAAACGCCGCCAGCCAAGCCGGGTCGGCGGCCAATGCCAGCGCGTCCTTGGACCCTCGAACAAATCCGGCCAGCGACAACGTCGGAATCAGGATCGCGAGACCGAATAACAAAGGTTCGTATCGTTTGTAACCCGGTTTAAGCCGGAGCCAGTAATACACGCCGATGCAGCCGTGAACCCACGCCGCAAACAACACCAAGGTCTGGCGCACGCCGACCATGGGGTCAAATTGCCACTGCGCCAACAGAACATAGGCGTAATTCACATCCGCGCCGAAGAAGCTGAACGCGGCGCGCGTCCCCAACATATGGGCGATCAGCAGCAGCGGCAGGGAAAGGCCGAACACCATCTGTAGCGCTTCGCCCGTGCGCATGGTCAAGCGGCGGCGTTGATAGAGCGCGTAAAACGCCAGCCCCCCATGGATCAAAAACGATCCGTATAGCACGGTAAGGCCAAGCGGGTTGAACCAGGGCCAGTGGAGGATTTTCCGCGTGGCGTCCATGGCGTGCAGCGACCACAGACCGGGGATGTGATTGATTAAATGGAGCGTTACGTAACCGAACAGGACCAGTCCCGTGGCGAGCCTTAATTGACGAATGGATATGGGGCGCCCTCCTGTTGGCCGTGCTCTCAAGGACAAAGTTTAACACATATACGGCGCGGCGGCAGGCGGGTGATTTCGTCCGGAACAAATCAGCCTTTATTGACTCGAAGTCGTGTCCACCTATAAGGCTGAAGGATGATTGTCGAATTTTCCAAAGGCGTCGCCCTTCTTTTAGCGTTATGCCTGATGTACGGCTTCATAGCCCGGCGGTGGTCACGGGGCGAACTTGTCGGCCAAATTCTGTCAGGCGTTTTGTTTGGTGGCATTTGCGTTATCGGCATGCTGACGCCCATCGAGGTGACGCCCGGCGTGATCTTCGACGCCCGTTCCGTCATTTTAAGCTTGGCCGGGTTGTTCGGCGGCCCCGTGATTGGCGTGATCGCCGGCGGGATTGCGGGCGGCTACCGGTTATGGCTGGGCGGAGGCGGCGCCGCTGTCGGCGTGGCCGTCATTATTTCTTGTGTTTTGCTTGGCTTGGCTTATCGCCATGCCGTCCAGCGTTCGTGGCTACGTATTGACGTATGGCGGCTTCTGGCGTTCGGATTGCTGGTCCATCTTGCCGAAATTTTTCTGTTCACCTTTTTACCCGCCGAAATCATGGCGAAAGTCATGGAAAGCGTCGCCATTCCCCTTGTCCTGACGTTCACACCGGCGACGGCGTTGCTTGGCGCCCTTCTGCAATCCGTCGAGACGCAAATACAGGCGGACAGGTTGCTCGGAGAAAGCGAGGCCCGATTTCGCGACATCGCCGAAGTCGCGGGCGATTGGATATGGGAAACCGATTCCAGTTTGCGGTACACATTTTTTTCACCCCGTTTCTTTGAACTTTTTCCTTTCGAAGCGGACAGTATCATCGGCAAGACCCGCGCTGAATACACCGGGGCCAACCGTGACGATAAACACTGGCGCGACCATCTCGATGATCTGGAGAACAGAAAGCCGTTTCGGGGCTTTGAATATTCGTTCGCGGGGCCAGACAGTCAAACCAAGCACATCAGAATCAGCGGCAAGCCCGTTTTTGGGGCCGATGGTGAATTTCGTGGCTACCGTGGCGCGGGGACCGACATAACCGCGCACATAAACGCCATGGAAGCGTTGCGGAACAGCGAAAGGCGGTTCCGCACCGTCGTCGACAATCTGCCCGTTGGCGTGAATTTGAAAGATATGGATGGCCGTTATCTGCTGGTCAATAAAGTGCTGGAAGGCTGGCACGGGTTTAGCGAAAAAGAACTCCTCGGAAAAACCGCGTCGGAAATGATTGATGAGCCGGAAGTGACCCAGGCGGCGCGATTGCGCCAGGAACAAGAATTGTTGAAAACGGGCGCGCCGGCGGTTCGAGAAGAAGAAAGACGCCGCGCTACCGGAGTGACGCAATTCGCCGTGATTAACAAATTTCCGATATCGGACGCTCATGGAACCCTGATCGGGTTTGGCACAGCGACCATTGATATCACTGAACACCGGCAGGCGGAGGAAGCGCTGAGGGAACGCGAGATGCTGCTTCGCTCCATTATCGACAATGCGCCCGCGTTGCTCAATTTGAAGGATTTGGACGGGCGTTACTTGCTCGTCAACGAAGCCTTTGCGCGGTCCCGCGACCGGTCCCCGGCTTCGATGGTTGGAACAAAATCCCACGATAGCATCAGTAAGACCCATGCCGATACCGCGATGGCGCACCACGATGTGACGGTCGCAAATCGGGCAACCACCATTGAGGAGCGCGAATCAATTCTGCCGAATGGATCATCTTTGCAGGTGCTTGTGACAAAATTTCCGGTATTCGACGTCGATGGAAATCTCACCAGTATCGGGTCCTTCAGCATTGACATCAGCGAACTGAAATCCGCGGAAATAGCGGCGCGCGAGGCGCTGGACGAAGCGCGCGAGGCCGACAGGGCGAAGCAGGATTTTCTCGCCAATATGAGCCATGAATTGCGCACTCCGTTGAACGCGATCATGGGCTTTTCCGAAGTCATGCAATTGGAAATGTTCGGCGAATTGGCCAACGATCGATATCGTGAATACCTCACTGATATTTTTCAAAGCTCGAAACACCTGTTGGCGTTGGTTAACGATATTCTCGATTTGTCCAAGATTGAGGCCGGCAAGCTCGAACTATCCATCTCCGACATTGATATCGCCGACGTTGCGTCCGCCGCAGTGCGAGAGCTTCAAGGTCAAATGCGACAGAAATCCCTGCGATTTTCAATGGATATCGACCGCAACGCAGCGACATTTCGTGCAGACAGGTTGGCGGTTCGCCAAATGCTAACGAATTTGCTGTCGAATGCGGTAAAGTTCACGCCGGAAAACGGCGAGATCACGCTAACTGTAAGCGCCGACGGGTCGCATTCGGTGAAAATTACGGTATCGGATACGGGGGTCGGCATCCCGGAATCGGACCTCGAAAAAATTCTGACCCCGTTCGGACAATCCGGCGCGATTGAACTGGCGCGGGAAGGCGGTATCGGACTGGGGCTGCCCATTGTCACCGCTCTGGCGAAACTTCACGCGGGCGCCTTTGAAATCGAAAGTGTGGTTGGCGCCGGGACTCACGCGCACATCACCTTGCCCGTGGCGCCGCCGCCGACCGCCCCCGATGCGAATGCTCCGGCCCCTTGATGGGCGCACCGCCTTATTTAGGTCATGGTTTGTCTTTAAGGGTTTGCGGTCGCTACGTTTGATCGATGGATTTGCATTAACGGCCCCCTTGAAATAAGTTTCGCGCCTTATTAAATCCCGCGAATAAAGCGGGTGGTGATAAATGCGGCCGTTTGGGCTGAAAAAGACAATGGGAACAAGGCTGATTTAACCGATGGCGATGATTGAAATCGATGA
>JABJJH010000416.1 GCA_018660965.1 Rhodospirillaceae bacterium
ATTGTCACCTGGCTAAAGCGTCTCGATAAACATGACAGCAAGGAGGACACGCCGTGAATCTTAAAATGATCATGGCCTTTGTGGCGGAAGAGAAAACGGAAATCGTGCTGGAGGCGGCCCGCAACGCTGGCTCCACGGGGGCGACGGTTTTCCCCGGCGTTCGCGGGGAAGGGTTGAAGCCGGAAAAAACATTCCTGGGCCTGGACCTCACGGCGCAACGCGACGTTTTGTTGTTCCTGGTCGCCGCCCCGAAGGCGCGCGAGATATTGGAAACGATATCGGCGGCGGGCCGGTTCGACGAAGAACCCGGCAGCGGCGTCGCCATTCAGATTGAAATTGAGGACGCCGTCGGTCTCAAGACCCAGGAAGGGGTGCTTATTCAGGAAATTGAGGATTCGATATGACGGAAAAAAAGATAATCAGGGTTTCGGACGTTATGTCCAAAGGGGTTATTAAGGTGGAACGGTCGGCAACGGTCCACGAAGTCGTTAGATTGATGAGCGAACGCCGTATCAGTTCGGTCATCGTGGAACGGCGCGACGAAGACGATGAATTCGGTCTGGTCGCGGTCGCCGATATTGCGCGCGATGTGCTGGCCAAGGATTTGTCGCCGGAACGCGTCAACGTCTATGAGATCATGTCGAAGCCGGTGTTGACGCTGGCGGCGGAAATGAACGTCATGTATGCGGTTCGCATGTTGTCGCGATTCCAGCTCGCCCGAGCGTTGGTCGTCGATCACGACCGGAACCCGCTTGGCGTCGTCACACTCCGCGATATGGTGTTGCGCAGCTTGGAGGATGAATGAGTATTATGGTGAGTTGTCGAAACCTTGAGCCGTTGCCTCTTGAGCCGTTGACAGGGGGCGCAGCCACCCTTATGTTCCGCGCTCTTCGCTCTTAATAGAATACAGACGGAACGGCGTTATGAAGGTAGTTCATTCGATCAAATCAATGAAAACGCGGCACAAGGATTGTGTCGTGGTGCGCCGCAAGGGCCGCATTTACGTAATCAACAAGAAAAACCCGCGTTTCAAGGCCCGCCAGGGCTGATCGCGCGTCGGCGATTTATCGCTGAAATTCGTTTAAAAAAGCCGCAGTTGCGGCTTTTTGCGTTTGTGCGAAAAAAAGGCTTATAAAAGGCCTGTTTAAACTTCAGGGACGCGGGCTTTTCCATGAAGATGCCGGAACCCAACCGGGATGTTATCGCGCGCCGCGCGGTGATCGCCGCGGGATTGCAGGACATCGTGCCGGGCGAAGGCGTGATCGTCGATGAAGACGAGTTGCGGCCATACGAATCCGACGGCCTGACCGCCTACCGGCAATTGCCGCTGATCGTCGTCTTGCCGGAAACCACCGAACAAGTCTCTCGGGTTCTGCGGTATTGCCATGACAATGACGTGAAGGTCGTGCCGCGCGGCGCGGGCACCTCATTGTCCGGCGGCGCGCTACCATTGGCGGACGGCATTATTCTCGGCCTCGGCAAGTTCAAGAAAATAATCGAAATCGATTACGACAACCGCTGCGCCGTGGTGCAACCGGGCGTCACCAATTTGGGCATCACCGACGCCGTGCGCGATAACGGCTTTTATTACGCGCCCGATCCGTCGAGTCAGATCGCCTGCACCATTGGCGGCAATATTGCGGAAAATTCCGGTGGCGTTCACAGTCTGAAATACGGATTGACGACGAACAACGTCCTTGGCCTCGAACTGGTGATGATGGATGGGGAAGTGGTTCGCATCGGCGGCAAGCACCTTGATTCAGATGGCTATGACCTGTTGGGGCTGATGACAGGGTCGGAAGGGTTGTTGGGGGTCGTGACCGAGGTCACGGTTCGTATCCTGCGCGCGCCGGAAACAGCGCGGGCGTTGCTGATCGGCTTTCCATCGAATGAAGCGGCGGGCGCGTGCGTAGCGGGGGTGATTGGCGCGGGCATCATTCCCGGAGGCATGGAAATGATGGACCGACCGGCGATCCAGGCGGCGGAAGCCTTCGTTCAGGCGGGCTATCCGCTGGATGTCGAGGCGCTGTTGATCGTCGAACTGGACGGCCCGGAAACCGAAGTCGATTACCTGATCGGCGAAGTCGAGCGGATCGCGGGCGAAAACGACGCAGAGTCCATCCGGATTTCCGAGTCCGAAGACGAACGCGAGTCGTTCTGGGCCGGGCGCAAGGCGGCGTTCCCCGCAATCGGGCGCCTGTCGCCGGATTACTATTGCATGGACGGTACGATCCCGCGCGGGCGTCTGCCGGAAGTGTTGAGCCGCATGGCCGCGTTATCGTCGCAGTACGGACTGCGCGTCGCCAATGTGTTTCATGCGGGTGATGGGAACCTGCACCCCTTGATCCTGTACGACGCGAATATTCCCGGTGAGTTGGAAAACGCCGAAGCGTTCGGCGCCGATATCCTGCGTCTGTGCGTCGAAGTCGGTGGGGTTCTGACCGGTGAGCATGGCGTCGGCGTGGAAAAACGCGATTTGATGGGGACCATGTTCACCGAGGACGATTTGAAGCAGCAACAGCGTGTGAAATGCGCCTTCGATCCGACCTCATTACTGAATCCCGGCAAGGTCTTTCCCACCTTACACCGGTGCGCGGAACTGGGGCGCGTTCATATTCACGCAGGCCAGACCCGGTTTCCGGATCTGCCGCGTTTTTAGAGGCCGGGCGCAAACATGAGCACAATTCTGAAGCCGGACAACGCCGCACAGGTATTCGATGCGGTGTCGTGGGCGGCGGCGGCGGAAACGCCGCTTGAAATTGTCGGCGGCGGCTCGAAACGCGCGATTGGCCGCCCGGTGAATGCAGGCCATACGCTGGATTTGTCGGCGCTTTCGGGTGTGACGCTTTATGAAGCGGAAGAACTTGTGTTGTCGGCGGGGCCGGGGACGCCGCTGTCCGACATTCACGCGGCGTTGGCGGAACACCGTCAGGAACTGGCGTTTGAACCGCCCGACTATGGCCCGTTGCTGGGCGGGGCGGCGGGTGCGGCGACTATCGGCGGCGCACTGTCGACCAATTTCGCCGGGCCGCGACGCTTGAAGGCCGGGGCCGCCCGGGATCATTTTTTGGGTTTTGAGGCGGTCAGCGGCCGGGGCGAGGCGTTCAAATCCGGCGGACGCGTGGTGAAGAACGTCACCGGCTACGATCTGTCGAAGATCATGGCCGGGTCCTGGGGGACGTTGGGGGCGTTGACCACGGTGACGGTGAAGGTCCTGCCGATGGCGGAAAAGACCCGCACGGTTTTGGTGGTTGGATGCGGCGCAGCGCCGGGGGTCGCGGCAATGACCCAGGCGCTGCAATCGCCCTATGAAGTGTCCGGCGCGGCGTGGTTGCCGGAATCGCTGGCCGGGACTTCGGACGTTTCCTATGTGCGTGGCGCCGGCGCGGCGGTCGCCGCCATCCGCGTGGAAGGGCCAGGGCCGTCGGTTGAATATCGCTGCGCGAAGTTGCGCGAACAACTGTCGGCGTATGGCGCGACGGAAGAATTGCACGGCCATAATTCCGGCGCGTTCTGGCGCGAAGTGCGTGATGTCGCGCCGTTCGCCGAACCGGGCGACGCGCGAACTGTGTGGAAAATTTCCGTGCCGCCGCAAAGCGGGGCCGGGGTTGCGTCTGCGTTATGCGAAACGTTGAAGGCGGAAGCTTATCTGGATTGGGCCGGTGGGTTGGTGTGGCTGGCGGTTCCGGCCAATCAATTCAGTGAGGGCCAATCCGTTGATGGGGCGCATGAAGCGGTGCGCGGCGCGATAGCGGCGTGCGGCGGACACGCGACGATCATTCGCGCCGACGCCGACATCCGCGCGCGCGTTCCGGTGTTTCAACCCCAGGCGCCGGGGCTGCAAGCGCTGTCGCGGCGTTTGAAGGAAAGCTTCGATCCGCTCGGCATTCTCAATGTCGGCCGCATGACGGCGGGGGTCTGACGTGCAAACCAGTTTTTCTTTGGCTCAATTGGCCGACCCGGATATCGCCGACGCCAACGATATTCTGCGCGCCTGTGTCCATTGCGGGTTCTGCACCGCGACATGCCCGACCTATGTGCTGTTGGGCGATGAACTGGATAGCCCGCGCGGGCGAATATACCAGATCAAGGATATGCTGGAAAAAGCCGCGCCCGCCAGCCCGTTGGTCGTCAAACATGTCGACCGCTGCTTGTCGTGCCTGTCCTGCATGACGACCTGTCCGTCCGGCGTGCATTACATGCATCTGGTCGATCTGGGCCGCAAATACATTGAACAAACCTTCCGACGTCCGGCTCTCGACCGCTGGCTGCGCGCGGTGCTGGCCACGCTGTTGCCGCGACCCGGACTTTTTCGCTTGGCGTTGTTGGCCGCCGGGGTCGCGCGTCCGTTGGCGAAACTGGCGCCGGGGCGGTTGGGGGCGATGTTGCGGCTGGCCCCGGCGCGCACGCCGTCGCCATCGGCGATGGACCGGCCCCAGGTCTTTCCCGGAATCGGTGCGCGCAAAGGCCGTGTCGCCCTGTTATGGGGCTGCGCGCAACCAGTGCTGAGCCCGCAAATCAACGAAGCCACGGTGCGCCTGTTGACCCGTCATGGCGTGGAGGTGGTGAACGCGCCGGGGGCGGGGTGTTGCGGCGCGCTGGCGCATCACATGGGCCGGACGAACGACAGTCACGATCAGGCGGCGGCGAATATACGGGCGTGGATGCGGGAAATCGACGGCGCGGGACTGGATGCGATTTTGATAAACGCATCGGGTTGCGGAACGACGGTGAAGGATTACGGATTTATGTTCCGCAACGACGACGCCTTGAAGGACGCCGCCGCCCGCGTTTCCGCGCTGGCGTTGGATGTGAGTGAGTATATCGACACGCTCGACCTAGCGTTTACGCCGCCAAGCCCAGCGCCGTCCATCGCCTATCACGCCGCGTGTTCCCTGCAGCATGGGCAAAAGATCACGGCGCTTCCCAAAGCCCTGTTGAAGCGCGCGGGGTTCGAAGTGCGCGACGTGCCGGAAAGTCATTTGTGCTGCGGGTCGGCGGGCACGTATAATTTGTTGCAACCCGAATTGGCGGACAAGCTGCGCGCCCGGAAAGTCGCGAATATTCAAAAGACCGGCGCCGACGTGGTGGCGGCGGGCAATATCGGTTGCATGACGCAAATCGCCAGTGGGTTCGAGACGCCGGTTCTGCACACGGTTGAA
>JABJJH010000219.1 GCA_018660965.1 Rhodospirillaceae bacterium
CACCATCCGTTTCGCTTGCACCCTTTGGGTGATCCATGATCCGCCGCCTTAAGCCCACTTAACATGCTGCAATATAACACATTAATTGTCGTCAGAGGAGTGACTTCTCCCTTTTACTTGGGAAATGCGGGATTAGTTAAAAAACAGTTAAAGTTAACGTTTGATTGAAAATTTAATCGTTTGCCGCTTCGAAAAGCAGTGAAATCGCCCCGCCAGGGTGGCGCTCCACGATACCGGCCAGTTCCATTTCCAGTAACACGAGCGACAAGATATCGATCGAATAGATAGAATCCCGAACGAGATCGTCGATACGAACCGGCGTCGGCGCCAAATTTTCGGTGATCGCAGCGCGCGCTTGCGCCAGCATCGTTTCATCCGGTGGCGTTGTACTGTGGGAGGAGGTGCGATACTTGGATTCCCTGTCTTCCCCTATACCGATTCGCCTTAGTGACGGCAAAACCTCCATAACATCTTCGGCGCTTTCCAAAAGTATGGCGCCGTCTCGGATCAGTTTGTTGGGTCCCTTCGCGCGTGGGTCGAGGGGCGAACCGGGAACCGCGAAGACTTCCCGCCCCTGTTCCGCCGCCAGACGCGCGGTAATCAACGATCCCGATCTGGCGGCGGCTTCGACCACGATGACGCCGAGCGCAAGCCCGGAAATAATGCGATTGCGACGCGGAAAATGACGCGCCAATGGTTCGACGCCGGGCTGAAGTTCCGAGACGATCAGCCCGTGTTCGCGGATTGATTCATACAGATCGGCGTTTTCCCGGGGATAGATTACGTCCGGTCCCCCCGCGAGCACCGCGATGGTGCCTGTCGCCAGCGCGCCCGTATGCGCCGCGGTGTCGATGCCTCGCGCCATGCCAGAGACGACAATCAATTCCGCTGCGCCAAGATCGCGCGATAGCCGTTCGGCAAACCGGCGGCCATTGGTCGAGGCGTTGCGCGCTCCCACGATGGCGATGACGGGGCGGTTGAGAAAGTCGGGATTGCCGAACATGCACAGGACGGGCGGGGCGTCGGAAATTGCGGCTAGTGCGTCGGGGAAACCAGGGTCGCCAAAAATCAGGTGGCTTCCGCCGAGGGATTTCATCGCATCGACTTCCCGCTGCGCCACACTTGCGCTGCACGGCTTTAAGGCGGCGCGGCGTCCTCCGCGTCGCGACAAATCCGGCAAGGCGTTGAGCGCGTCGGTGGCGGAGCCGTAGCGGTCCAGCAGTTGCCGAAATGTGACAGGGCCAACATTTTGGGTGCGGATGAGACGAAGGCGATCAAGCCGTTCGGTCGTCGTCAGTCCGTTGGAAGGGGGAATGGTCATCGTCGGACCATGCCGTGTTCAAGGCGATATCGTCAACCTGCGATAGCGATGGTCAGGATTTCTGACCGATTTTGGTTTCTTCGCCGGATAACAGGCGTCGGATGTTGTCCTTGTGCCGATAAAATATCAGGGCCGCCAGAAGCCCCGCAGCGATCATGATGGGTTGATCCGCGAAGAAATAGGCGTAAAGCGGCGACAGCGCGAGACTAAGCAAAGAGGAGAGCGATGAATACCGAAAGAGCGCCGCGCAGAGCAACCACGTGCCACAGGCCAGCAACCCAACCGGCCACGCCAGCGCAAGAAGCGCGCCCAACGTCGTCGCCACGCCTTTGCCGCCTTTGAACCGCAGCCAGATGGGAAACAGGTGACCGAGCACCGCCGCCACGGCCACGGGGGCCGCCAAGGACGGAAACAGATACGCCGTAGCGCCAACAGCAGCGGCGCCCTTGCCGCCATCGAGAACGAGAGTCATCACCGCTAACGGCTTATTACCTGTTCGCAGGACATTTGTGGCGCCGATGTTGCCGGACCCGACCCCGCGGATATCGCCAAGACCCGCGAGACGCGTCAACACCAAGCCGAACGGAATAGAGCCGAGCAGATAGCCCAGGGTCAAAACGCCCCCGATAGCCCATATGTCAATTGTCCCAGCGCTTTCCATGGATCAGGCGTCGCTAACAAAGATCGCCCGACCTTCGACGACGGTGCGCAGGACCACGCCTTGCACGGGGCGTTCATCGAAGGGCGAATTTTTAGATTTACTTCGGAACGAATCAACGTCGATCTTCCAGGGCTTGTCCGGGTCGAATATCACCAAGTCGCCCGGCGCGCCGGGGGCAAGACGCCCAAACGGTTGCCTTAGTAACGTGGCGGGATTGATTGTCACTTTTCGCAGGGCCTCCAGCAACGTCATATAGCCATTGTGATAAAGTTCCAGCGTCAATGGCAACAGGGTTTCCAGTCCGACAATGCCAAATGTCGCTTGGGCGAAGGGGAGGCGCTTGGAATCCTGATCATAGGGCGAATGATCGCTGGCGATGGCGTCGATGACGCCGTTCTTCAGTCCATCGACAATGGCTTGTCGATCCCGCTCGCTTCGCAAGGGCGGGCTTACCTTGGCGAAGGTTCGGTAATCGCCAATCGCGGTTTCATTCAACGCGAAATAATGTGGGGCGGTGTCGCAGGTGACATTCAATCCATCGCGCTTCGCGTTCTGGATGACGTCAACCGTGGCTGCCGTAGATACATGGGCGGCGTGATAGCGCCCGCCGGTCAGCGCCACGAGACGCAGGTCGCGTTCGACCATCATGACCTCGGCTTCGGCGGGGGCGCTGGGCAATCCGAGCCGTGTCGCGATTTCGCCTTCGGTCATAACGCCGTCTTCGATCAATTCCACGACTTCGGGGTGCTGAATGACCAACAGGTCAAATGTGCGCGCGTAGCTAAGTGCGCGGCGCAGCACGAGCGGGTTCGACAACGCTCTTTCGCCATCGGTGAAGCCCAGGACGCCGGTTTCGGCCAACAGTCCCATTTCCGTCAGTTCGGTTCCGTTCATGCCGCGCGTTAGCGAGCCGTAGCAAAATACCTTGGCGAGTTTGGCCTCCCGGGCTCGCCGGGCGATGAACTCCACAACGGACACATCGTCGATGACCGGATGCGTGTTTGGCAGACACACCATTGACGTGACGCCGCCCGCCGCCGCTGCATGACCGGCGGATTCGATGGATTCCATATGTTCTTCACCGGGCTCACGCACCTGAACCCGCATATCGAACAGGCCGGGCGCCAAACAATGGCCATCGCAGTCCACGACGTCGGCCCCCGATGGCGGTCCATCGGCGAACAAGCCGGGACCGAGATCCGTGATGCGGCCGTCTTCGAGCAACAAGTCGCCGCGTTCGTCCAGATTTGTCTCTGGATCAAGAAGCCGGGCGTTCAGATAGGCGGTGCGGTGTTTGGTCATGCCGCGCCTGATGGGACTGTTGGTTGGTTGTCTGGCGGGTTGGAAATGTCGGACCGCGTGAGAACGTCCAGGCAGGCCATGCGGACCGCCACGCCCATTTCCACCTGTTCCCGAATTACCGAACGGTTGATATCGTCCGCCAGTTCGGAATCGATTTCGACACCGCGGTTCATCGGACCGGGATGCATGACCAGCGCGTCGGGTTTGGCGTAGGACAGTTTTTCCTGGTCTAAACCGAAAAAATGAAAATATTCTCGAATCGATGGGACGAACATGCCGCGCATCCGTTCGGTTTGAAGTCGCAACATCATAACGATGTCGCAACCGGTCAATCCTTCACGCATGTCGTGATGAACCTCGACGCCGAACCGGTCGATATCGGTCGGCAACAGGGTCAAGGGCGCGACCACACGGACGCGGGCGCCCATCAGATTGAGCAATTGAATATTCGAACGGGCGACGCGGCTGTGCAGGATATCGCCGGATATGGCGACCGTCAGGCGGTCGAGATGGCCTTTTCGGCGTTTGATCG
>JABJJH010000217.1 GCA_018660965.1 Rhodospirillaceae bacterium
ATGCCGGTGGCGAGATTGATGCGCGTCGTGAGCGCGGCGATATAGGACATCCAGATTAACGGGTCGGGAATCGGCATGTTATAGACATCGCCCGCCATACGGCCATTGTCGGAGTAGGGGTAGGCGGATTCGTGGCCTTCCGGAACGGCGACGTGATCGACCGTCCAGGCGGATTCAAATCCCGCCGCTTCACCCGCCTGCACCAATTCAACCGCGCGCGCGGACTCCACGTAACGTCCCGTATTGCAGTACCGTAGTCCGAATTTCATGAGCCCGATCCTCTAGTCATTTATGGTCAATGTCATGATGCGTCCCGATGAAGCCATATTCTGGGCCGGATCAGAGTCGCCAACAGAAAGACGAAGAGGCCCGCGCCCGCGTATCGGAAGGTTAATACAAACCCGGCGACGAAGCCATCGCCGCCCCCCTGCGTAGAGGCGTGCGCGTAAATCGTGGATAGAATGGTCGCGCCCAACACGACGCCGGTGCTGCGCGTCACCAGGGCGAGGCTACCCGCGACGCCCCTGTCCGCGCGCGACAAGGTTCCCGTGACGATATGCATATAGGACACCTGATACAGGCCAAGGCCGAAGCCGTGCAGGAACAAGACGGCCACCGTCGCCGCCAGGGCGGGCGGATCGCGCCATGTCGAAATTCCCAGCAAGGCCACGACCACGGCAAGGACCCCGACGAAGGCCAGTCGATTGGCTGGAATCCTTCCGATGAGTCGACCGCCCAACGGCCCCGCGAGAACGACGCCCAATGGCGCGGTGGCGAGGATCAGACCGCCGGTCGTGGTTGGATATCCGGAAACCTGGATCAGGTAGTACGGAACAAATAACATCACCGAAAACCCGACAAGATTTAGAGCGGTGTTGGTTAGATTCAGCACCGTGAAGTCAATGTCGCGAAAGACGTTCAATCGAATGATCGGATTGGAAAAGCGGGATTCCTGGATAACGAATCCAACAAACGCGATGACAGACACCAGAGCCAGTCCAGCGGTCATCGTCATGGCCCCATCGGCGCGTTGCAGTTGATTGATCGACATCAGCATGGCGCCAAGCGCAAGCGTGAGCAGGATCGCGCCGGGCAAATCGAACGCCGTTGCGGATTTCTTGGGTGGGGTTGGCATGGCGAACAGAAGCAAGGCCGCGGTTAACGCCAGGGGGGCGCGAAACCAGAAGACCGACGGCCAGCCCCAGGCCTGGACCATGAACCCGCCAAGCGAGGGTCCCAGGACAGCGCCAAGTCCGAAGATCAACGTAAAGACGCCCAGCGCGCGGGCGCGTTGATTTTCCGGGTACAACGCCGTAACGAGGGCGGGGGAACAGGCCATGACCAAT
Organism: Rhodospirillaceae bacterium; assembly: GCA_018660965.1. Classification (GTDB taxonomy): domain Bacteria; phylum Pseudomonadota; class Alphaproteobacteria; order UBA8366; genus JABJJH01. The sequence continues at coordinate 1,347 of JABJJH010000217.1, forward strand.
CCCGTGCCAATTCCCTGTATGACCCGCGCGAACAATAACCAGCCGAAATTCGGCGCGGCGGCGCATAAGACAAATGCGAGGGCGCAGACGATCAGCCCCATTCGGAAGATGCGCTTGTGCCCGAATAAATCGCCGAGTTTTCCGAACACCAGCATCAGGCTGGTGTTCGTCAACACGAAACAAATGACGACCCACTGGATGGCCTCGATCTCGATGCCGAGGTCCTGAGTGATGCGCGGAAACGCGATGTTGACCGAGGAATCCAGCGGGCCGACCAGAGTTCCCAAGCCAATAGCGAGCAACCCGACGCGCCTGCGGGCGGCGCCGGCCTCGATAGGGCGCTCTGAGTCGGTTATGACGCGGCGTCTTCGAGTGTTTTGGCCATTTCGCTCCGCCAATCCGCCAGGGATCCGTATCCAGGCTGGGTTTGGACATGGCTTTTGGTCGCCGCGATGATGGCTTCATTTGATTCGGCAAGATCGATGGGCTCGCCCGCCGGTTGATCGATATACCAGGGGCTGTCGACGAAAATTTCGATGCGGTTATCTTCGGGGTCGGCGAAGTAGATGCTCCACGCATTGCCGTGGCTGACCTGCCGGAATTCCTGAACGCCTTCGTCCTCGAGGCTCTCTTTCATCGCGCGTAGATCGTCCAATGATCCCGTTCGGAACGATATTTGGTTGATCACATTGAACGCCACGTCGTCCGGTCGTCCATCGGCAAGTACGATTTGGTGATGCTCGTTCGCATCCAGCGTTAGAAACACCAGACGCGTTCCACCGCGAACGACGCCGTCGTCGCTGACCTGAAACCCAAGCACGCGGGTGTAAAAATCGAACATTTTCGCCATGTCCTTGACGTAAATTCCCATATGAGCGAATTGCAGATTTGGGCGAGAACTCATAGCGCTTACTCCCTGTAGTCAATGTCTCCGCAGCATATACTATGGCGTGGGTCACGAGAAAGCGAGCGCTTGTGAATCGTGTTTTGCGTCGAAATCGCTAAGATACGCCAATATCGCTAGTGATCTGATCGAAACGCTTGGTTCCCAAGCCCTTCGTGAATCAGACCACGAACATATTGATCTGGTGGCGCAACCGAAACGGATGGGAACCATCCATTTCGGTTGCGCCACTGGAATTCGATAGCCGAAGCATAAGAAAGGGCGTCACACGTGATTTTCAAACAAGCCGTGATCGCATGGGTTTTTAGCGTGTGTTTCGTCGCACCCGCGTTCGCACAATCAGCGGCCCCTCAAACCACATCTCCTCTGGTCGATCACGCCATCCTTGGTGAATCCGGCTTGCCCAGCCTGGACTGGTTCACCGAAGCGTCGTCGGATTTGCGGGATGATATCAAGGGGGCGACGGCGAAAGGAAAGTTGTTCGCGTTGGTTTGGGAACAGGCCGGTTGTTATTACTGCAAGCAAATGCACGAGGTGAATTTCGGTATTGATGAAATCACCGATTTCGTGCGGTCGCATTTCGAATTGGTGCAAATGGATATGCACGGCGGTCGGGTGCTGAC
>JABJJH010000202.1 GCA_018660965.1 Rhodospirillaceae bacterium
CCATATAATCGACGCGATGCAACAAATGGCGAAGCAATGCATCAGAACCGACAGCACGCTGCTGGCGCGGACGAGGCCGCCGTAAAACAGCGCCAGGCCCGGCAATGTCATAAACAACACCAACGCCGTCGCCGTTAAAATCCACGCAGTGTCACCGCTGTTAAGCGTCTCTGCGGCGAAAACCGGTCGTGACGTCATGAACAGCACGAAATAGGCCGCGAACCGCGCGACCTTCGATAGGTGCAACTTGGGCATCTGTTTCTCCCCGATGATCCTTTTGTCCCGGTATACAGTGCAAGACGAATGCCACCTTGACGGCCTCGAAAATCAGGAGAAAATCTAGGCTCCCCCGTTTTTACCCGGCGTCGAGTGTCTAATTTATAGTCACTTTTCCTGAATTTGCATAATATTTCATCACGGTATTATGCGCGCTTTCCCGCCAATTGGTTACGAAATATGCTGTGAGTGAAATGATCACCCAACAGAAACCCATACCCGCGCGTAATTTGACATTTCCCGACCTCGCCTGGGTCTTCGGGGGCGGGACGGTTGCAATCGCGTTACTTTTCGCCGCCGTTATCACGGGAAGCCCCTATCTACAGGCCGGCGACGTTCTGTCGAATGTGTCCCCACCCGCGCTCGATTTAACATTCGGGGCCTTCGCCTATGGCGTATTTTTGGTCAGCCTTTATGTGCGGCTCATCCACGTTCGGCGCATGCGCTGGCGCGATTGCGGGTTTAAGCGGTGCGAAGGAAACTTCCTCGCCATGGGAGCCCTGGCCGCGTTGTTATGGATATCGGTTTCGGCGGCGCTGTATTCAGCGTTCGGTCTTTGGGATATTTCCATCGCCATGGGACGCGAGCTTTTCAGTCCTTTCATGAACGCCCCGCTTACCCTTGCGGCGTTTTGCCTCCTGGCCGGTCCCGTGGCCGCGATCACCGAGGAGACGCTCTTTCGAGGGCTGATCTATCGCTGGCTGCGGCAGCGGCGGGGAATTGCGGTTAGCGCCCTCGTCAGCGCCGTGCTGTTCGCCCTGGTCCATCCCTATCTATATGCGGGCTCGATGGAAATGTTTCTTCTGTTCGCGTTCGACCTGACGGCGCTTTCAATATTACTGGCCCTGTTATTTGAAATCAGCGGCTCGCTTTGGCCCAGCATCATCGCGCACGCCAGCAATAATTTGCTTCTGCTCGGGGTCCAGGCGTATCTGGGGTGAGGCTGCCTAGTGTGATGGTTCTGAAGTTTGTCCCATTATATGGGACAAAATGCAGGATATGAATCACACGAGTTTCAATAAGTTGGTGTGCTGATTCACGAGAATTCAATGTCATGAATTTCTCGATCTGGACACTGGAATTGCGCTACAGGCCGACAGCCTTGAGCGCGCGGGTTTGACGCCGTTTCAATTGCGCGACATCGAAGTCCTGAATCAGGTCCTGGAAAAGTTCGCTCCAGTTAATTTCAGCGCGCAAATGCATGAACACCGACCCAAGGCCAATCGCGGCGCGGTCCATGAGCACGAATTCACGCGGCGGCGTCACACCGCCCAGTTCGCGCAGCGCCACATGAACCTTGTTGGCGATTTTCGCCCCGTACAGACCGCTTTCGGATTCCTGAATTTTCTGGACCTTGTCCTCCATCAACGGCGCATAGATGAACGCCGCCCACATATTCAACACATCGATCATTTCCCGACTGAGACCGCTGAACCCCCAGGTTTCATAGGCGTGAACCGCCAGGTCGTGGTCGTCAGTTCGCAAGGCGTTGAACAAATCGATCACCGCCCCCACGAAGGAAGGCGGAAACACGCGGACGCAGCCGAAATCCAACAAATTTATCCCAAGGTCGGGACGGACGCTGTAATTTCCCAGATGTGGATCGCCATGAATAACCCCGCAGTCATAGAGCGGCGCATACCAGGCGCGAAACATGTTGGCGGCGATGGCGTTGCGCGTTTCCAGCGGCGCGTTCCGGAAGGTCATCAGCGGGGCACCCTCCAACCACGTCATCGTCAAAAGGCGGTCCGTCGATAAAGCCGCGATTGAGTCCGGGACGTGCACGCCCGGCTCGTTCGACAGCATAGCCGCGTATAGCGCCATGTGGCGCGCTTCGCGACGGTAGTCCAGTTCCTCGCGCAGGCGTTCGGACAACTCCGCGTGAATTTGCTTGGTCGAAATCGCGTTGTCGTAGCGTTCGAAAATCGAAAACGCCAGGCGCAGTTGCCGCAAATCGGCGTCGACCGCGGACAGCATGTCCGGATATTGCAGCTTGCAGGCATACGCCGCCCCGTCATGCCCTACTGCGCGATGCACCTGACCCAGTGAGGCCGCATGCGCCGCCGCGTGTTCGAACGATGCGAATTTGGCCATCCAGTCCGCGCCAAGTTCGCTCGCCATTCGTCGTTTCACGAACGGCCAACCCATGGCGGGGGCGTTGGTCTGTAATTCTTGCAGCTCGCGGACATATTCGTCCGGCAGCACATCAGGGATAGTCGACAGAATTTGCGCGACCTTCATCAACGGCCCTTTCAAGCCGCCCAGCGCCGCCTTCAAGTCCTCGGCATGACGATCCTTATCGAGATCGAGCCCGAGATAGCGCGCCCCCGCAGCGCGCGCCGCCAGCCCGCCCATTGACGCGCCGACCTTGGCGTAGCGGCGGACCCGCCCCGTCACGCTGCCGTTCTTGTCTTGGGCCACGCGCTATAATTTCCGGTCGATGCGGTACGGCGTCATATCGACGCCGGGATCGCGCCCGGCCACCAAGTCGGCGACAATCCTGCCGTGCACCGGCCCCAGGGTCATACCGATATGCCCACCACCGGCGGCGAGAATAACGTCGTCGTTGCCGTTCGGCGCACGATCCAGAAACGGAACGCCGCTTGGCGTCGACGGCCGGAAGCCAAGCCACGCGCTTTGCTCCTCCAACCGAACGCCTTCCACCGAGGCCGCGACCTTGGACATCATGCGGCGAATTCGCGTGTAATCCGGCGGCGCTTCATTGCCGCCAAGTTCGACGCCGCTGGTCATGCGCAATCCGTGCTCCATCGGCGACACGAAAATCGAATGGTCCATCAGCGCGACTGGGCCGTTCAGCGTATCGTCGGGCTGCGGCAACATGATGTGATAGCCGCGTTCAGCGTCCAGAACGATGCGCGCGCCAAAATGCCGGATCAGTTTCGCCGACCAGGATCCCGCCGCGACGACAATCCGCTCGAAGGCGTATTGGTCGGAATCGGTCTCGACGATGCGCGCGCCATGGGACCCGGAAAACCCGGCGACCCGTTCGCTCACCATCGTCCCGCCATTGGCGACGAAGGTTTCCCCGAATCGCACGACCAATTGGCCCGGATGGCGAATGCCTGAATTATCGTCGAAATAGACGCCGTGCTTGAAAACCGGCTTCAACGCCGGTTCCAACTCCCGGATATCGTCGCCGCTGACAATGTCGAACCGTCGCGCGCACTCGCGGTACAGTTCAATCTCGAACGCCGCCTGGGCGAAACTCTCATCGCTTTCGTAGACCTTCAACAACCCCCGGCGGCGCACCAGATCCTCGGTCCCGGCGGCGGTGATCAGGATATCGTAGGCGGCCTGGGCGTGATCCAATAACGCCGCCTTGGCGCGCGCGTTCGCCTTCGCCCGCGCCGCAGTGGCGTTGCGAATGAACCCGACCAGCCACGGCGTCAGTCTTGGCAGATAGCCCCAGCGGATCGACAGCGGTCCATACGGATCGAGCAGCATTTTCGGCACCCGCCCGACAATGCCCGGCACCGACGTCGGCACGCACCCCGCCAGACTGATAACCCCGGCGTTGCCCGAAGATGTCCCCGTCGCCGGGTCGCCCTGTTCGAACACCGTGACGTCATGGCCGTCGCGCTGCAAAAACAGCGCCGCGCTTATGCCGGTTATCCCGGCCCCGATCACCGCGACCTTACGCGGCTGCAACTGTCCTTCGCTTGTCATGTTTTGAGCTTATGACGTTGCTTCCAACTGATCCAGAAACGATTCCACGACGGCGAGCCCCTGCGCCCAGAACGCCGGGTCCGACGCATCCAGACCAAACGGCGCCAGTAACTCCTTGTGACGCTTGGCCCCGCCCGCGCGCAACATATCAAGGTACTTGTCGGCAAACCCGTCGGCTGCGTTTTCGTATTGGGAATACAGCGAATTCACCAGACAATCGCCAAAGGCGTATGAGTACACATAGAACGGCGAATGAATGAAATGCGGGATGTAAGCCCAGAAGTTCCGGTATTCATCGTGGAACCGAATCGCGGGGCCCAGGCTCTCGCCTTGAATATCCATCCAGATTTCGCCCAGACGCTCTCCGGTCAACTCGCCCGTGCGGCGTTCGTCATGCACCCGTTTTTCAAATTCGAAAAACGCGATCTGCCGCACCACCGTGTTCAGCATATCCTCGACCTTGCCCGCCAGCATCACGCGGCGTTCTTTGGCGTTGGTCGTGGCGTCAAGCATGGCTTGAAAAGTCAGCATTTCGCCGAACACTGACGCGGTTTCCGCCAGGGTTAGCGGCGTATCGGACATCAGATGCCCCTGCCCCCCCGCCAACACCTGATGCACTCCATGTCCCAGTTCATGCGCCAGAGTCATGACGTCGCGCGTTTTGCCTTGGTAATTCAGCAACAAATAGGGATGCGCCGACGGCACCGTCGGATGGGCGAAGGCGCCGGACGCCTTGCCTGCGCGCGCA
>JABJJH010000647.1 GCA_018660965.1 Rhodospirillaceae bacterium
GGCTGGGTCGCGGAACGTTATCCGGAATTGATCCGCCGCATTGTCAGCGAAGGCCACGAACTGGCGAGCCATGGTATGGCGCATTTCCGCGTGGACGAGCAATCGCCGGACGCCTTTCGCGAAGACATCCGGCGCGCCAAGCAAACACTGGAGGATGTTGGCGGGACCGCCGTGACGGGTTATCGCGCGGCGACCTTTTCCATCGGCGAGAACAACCTGTGGGCCTTCGATATTCTCCAGGAAGAAGGCTATCGCTACAGTTCCAGCATAAACCCCATAAACCACGACCTGTATGGCATGCCAAACGCGCCGCGATTTGGCTTTTACCCAAGAAGCGCAAATGGCGGCGCAAACGGCATCCCGGAATATCCGATCACGACGATCCGGTTTGGAAACACCAATCGCCCGTGCGGCGGCGGCGGCTTTTTTCGGTTGTTTCCCTATCCATTGTCCCGATGGGCCATGCGGCGGGTCAACCGCCAGGACGACCAGCCCTGCATTTTCTATTTTCACCCCTGGGAAGTCGACCCCGGCCAACCGCGAATTCCCAATATCTCGGCCAAAACAAAATTCCGCCATTACCTCAATCTCGGGCGCATGGAGCCCAGGCTTCGTCAGATGATGAAGGACTTCGCCTGGGATCGAATGGACCGGGTGTTTCGTGTAAAGAGCGCCGCCATATCATGAATCAAGTCACTTCGAACCTTCAGATTCGCCCTCTCACGGGCGAGGACAACGCGCGTTGGGATACGTTCGTGCTGTCGCATGAAAACGCAACATTTTTTCATCGCGCCGGCTGGAGCGAGGTCATTCGTTCAACCTTCGGGCACGACACTTATTTCGTCTACGCTGAGCGTGACGGAGACATTATTGGAATTCTGTCGCTTGTTCACAACAAAAGCAGGCTATTTGGCAATCGTTTGGTCTCGACCTCATTTTGCGTCCATGGCGGTCCACTTACGATCGCGCCTGAGGCGAATACAGCACTCGACGCTTATGCGGAAGACCTCGCGGAAAAACTCGACGTCGATTTCCTCGAATATCGAAGCGCCGAAGCCACAAAACCGGACTGGCAATGCCAAAGCGATCTTTATTATGTTTTTAGACGGGAAATTAGTGACGACGCCGACGCCAATCTTAAGGCCATACCCCGGAAACAACGAGCTGTCGTGCGTAAGGCCATCAAGGCTGAGCAGCTTTCCGTCGAAATAGACGATGGCCCCGACCGCTTTTATAAGGTTTATTCAATAAGCGTCCGCAACCTTGGCTCACCTGTATTTTCGAAACGATACTGCCAAAATCTCAAACGCGTCTTCGGCGACGACTGCGAATTTCTCATCCTCGTCGGCCCCAATGGCGAAGCCGTCAGCGGCGTCCTGCAATTCTACTTCCGTGACGAGGTGTTGCCATATTACGGCGGCGGTACGCCTGACGCTCGAAAATTTGGCGCGCATGATTATATGTATTGGCAATCCATGTGCAGAGCCGCGGAACGGGGTGTGCGGATTTTTGATTTTGGACGCAGCAAGGCGAACACTGGCGCATTTTCCTTCAAGAAAAACTGGGGCTTCGAACCGCAACCACTTTACTATGAATACAAACTCAAACCGGGCCATTCTTTGCCGGACACCAACACCCTTAACCCCAAATACCAAATCATGATTAATTGCTGGAAACGACTGCCATTACCCATAGCCAACACAATCGGACCACACTTGGTCAGTGCGCTCGGGTAGACCGGATTGCGCCGCACCCCTCAAATGACGGCTTCCGCTGGTTCCCAGCAAGAACAAACATGAACAGGATTTGAACGACCAGCCCATGAAGGACATGCTTTTTCTTAGTCAACGGATTCCCTATCCGCCCAACAAAGGCGACAAAATCCGTTCCTTCAATATCCTCAAACATTTTGCCCAAACGCATCGTGTTCATCTTGGCTGCTTCATCGACGACCCGGAAGATTGGGCGCATGTGGAGGACTTAAAAGAAATGTGCGTGGATGTTTGCATACAACCGCTCAATCAAACCTGGGGTAAAGTTAGATCAATGTCGGCGTTTTTGACCGGCGAATCGCTGAACCTTCCGTATTTTTATAACCGAACGCTCTTCAATTGGTGCGCCGGGGTGCTGGATAACGTGAAGCCGGATGTCGCCTTCGCGTTTTCATCCCAGATGGCGCAATATTTCATGAACGCCGAGCCTCGACCCCGACGCATGGTCGTTGACTACTGCGATGTCGATTCAGACAAATGGCTGCAATACGCCAAGTCAAAATCATGGCCGCTGAATTGGGTTTTCGAACGTGAAGGAAGGACTCTCCTCGCCTACGACCGGCGCGTCGGCGAATGCATCGACCATGGAACCTTCGTCGCGGAGCCAGAAGTCGAACTGTTTCAGAAACTAGCGCCGGAATCGGCGGGTAAAATCCACGCCATCAGCAATGGCATCGACGGCGGTTATTTTTCGCCGGACAGGGAATACGACAACCCCTACCCCGACGCATCGCCAACGCTGCTGTTCACCGGCGCAATGGATTACTGGCCCAATGTCGACGCGGTTGTATGGTTCGCACAAGACATGTTCCCAATTTTGAAACAACAAGTCCCGGACATAAAGTTCTATATCGTCGGCGGAAATCCAACCGCCGACGTCCAAAAGCTGGATCGTATCGATGGTGTCCATGTGACGGGACGCGTGCCTGATATGCGCCCTTATTTCGCCCATGCCGACGTATCGGTCGTGCCCATGCGCATTGCCCGCGGCATTCAAAACAAGGTTCTCGAAGCAATGGCGATGGCGAAGCCGACGGTAACGACACAGCATTCCCTGGATGGCATCGACGCGATACCCGACAGGGATTTGCTGCTCGCAAACGAAGTCGATGATTTTGTTGAATGCACCCTGCGGTGTCTCAACGACCCTGAAACGAAATCGCTCGGCGCCAACGCGCGCAAGCTTATTGTTGATGCGTATACCTGGCCCGCCAGACTGCACGGTTTCGATGCTCTGCTCGCCTGATGAACGGCGGGATTACGGGTCCGGCGAAACCCGGTAAACGACCCGGCAAACGAAAGGTCTTGTCATGAGCCGATCGGCGATCGTGTTTGGCGGCAGCGGGTTTATTGGACGCCATCTTCTGAAGTCACTCAAATCGCGCGGCTATGGGCGGTTGGTGTCGGTCGACATCCGCCGCGAGGACAATCCACTGCAGGGCGTGGAATATGTTATGGGAGACGTTCGACAATCGCTTGACGATGTTTTGTCCGAAACTTTTGACGAAGCCTATAATTTCGCCGCCGTCCACACGACGCCTGGCCATGAAGATCACGAATATTACAACACGAACGTTTACGGCGCGATCAATGTTACGAATTATTGCACCGCACATAAGATCGATATGATCGTTTTCACCAGTTCCATCGCCGTCTATGGACCGGACGAGACGCCAAAGTCTGAAGAGTCCAGCATGGAGCCCGTCAGCGCCTATGGTCATTCAAAGCTTCAGGCTGAAGGAATTCACCGTCAATGGGCTGCTTCAAATGACCAGCGTAGACTGGCCATCGTTCGACCCGCCGTGGTTTTTGGCCCGAATGAAGGCGGCAATTTCACTCGCTTGCCACAGGCTTTGAAAACCGGCGTGTTTTTTTACCCCGGCCGGCGCGACACCATCAAGGGGTGCGGCTATGTCGAAGAACTGATCCGAACCTTCGAATTCGCACTCAGCCGAAACCAATCCACTTACCTTTACAATTTCTGTTATCCAACGCCGTACACCATCGAAGATATTTGCGAGACCTATTGTACGGTTGCTAAATTACCCCGGCCAAAAGGCGTCATTCCGACGAGCCTCATGAAACTGGCGACGATCCCTTTCGAGGTTCTGAACGCACTTGGAATCCGCAATGGAATTTGCCGTGCGCGCGTCCTGAAACTTGTCCACTCAACCCACATCACGCCAAACCGTCTCGTTGAAGACGGATATGAGTTCGATACCGACCTGGAAGCGGGTCTTCGCCGTTGGCAAGCGGCGGCGCCCGAAGGCCGTTTCGTTTAAATTTTCCACCACCCCAATTTGTCTGGACTATTTGCCCCGCCGGGACTTGATAGCCCCCGTGCGCTTGCCTATGGTTGACGAAGGGACACAATAACGGGAACGGGGGGAAGCGCATGAGCATCAAGGGAATCGCGCATATCGCGGGGATATTCGAACACCCGACGCGCAAGGCCGAAGATTTATCCGTCGCGCAATTGCACGGCGAAGTCGCGGCGGGCGCGCTGGCGGATGCGGGCATCGACAAGGACATGGTCGACGGCTATTTCTGCGCCGGCGACGCGCCCGGCCTCGGGCCGCTGTCGATGATCGAATATATGGGGTTGCGAAACCTGCGGCACATGGACTCCACCGATACCGGCGGATCGTCCTATGTCCTGCATATCGGACATGCGGCGGAAGCCATCGCCATGGGCAAATGCAATGTGGCGTTGATCACGCTGGCGGGGCGTCCCCGGGCGGAAGGCATGGCCACGGGCACCGCGCCGCGGGCCCCGGCCGAACCCGCGCCGGACATCCCGTTCGAGTACATATACGGCCCGACCGTGGTCAACATGTACGCCATGGCGGCACATCGCCACATGCATGAATTCGGCACCACCAGCGAACAACTGGCGTGGATCAAGGTCGCCGCGTCCCACCACGCGCAATACAATCCGCACGCCATGCTGCAAAACGTGGTCACGGTGGA
>JABJJH010000602.1 GCA_018660965.1 Rhodospirillaceae bacterium
TGCGCCGTTCTCATGCGCACGGGACTGTATCCCGCCGAAACGCCCTCAACGAATCTCGACACCGATTGGCTGTACAGGCGCTTGGCGCCGCGGCTGGTCCGCGGGTTTGTCCGATGCCTGGGGGAAGCCCGCGATGAGTTGACGCGGTGGGGACAAATGGGCTTCGCCTTCATCCTGGACAGGGCGTTTCATTACAATGGCCCGAACAGTTGGTTGGCGAAAACCTGGCCGATTGGCGGTTCGGCGCTGTGCGTGCTGACGCTACTGGGTGGATATTTGATCGTTTATTTCATATGACGTGTCGGCGCGCGGAACAGCGTCACGATCAAATCCCGGCGTAATTTCGCCGACCTAGTGCTGGAACCCTATGTCCAAACCCAATCTGTACGACACGAAGGACGAACGCGGTAATCGTCAGTACAGGACGCTTGTCACGCTGTTGCCCTATTTGTGGCCCTCTGGACATTGGTCCATGCGGGGGCGCGTCATCGTCGCGTTGGCGTTGCTGGCGCTGTCCAAGCTGGCCAATGTCTATGTGCCCTTGTTCTACAGGGATGCGGTCGATGCGCTGAGCGGCAAGGCGGTGGTTGATGGCGCGGTGCTGGCCGCCGCTGTGCCGGTGGGGTTGCTGCTGGCCTACGGCGGCGCACGGGTTGTGTCGGTGGCGTTCGGTGAATTGCGCGAAGCGGTGTTTGCCCGCGTCGCGCAACGGGCAATTCGAACGGCGGCGCTGCGCACCTTCCAGCATCTCCATGTGTTGAGTCTGCGGTTCCATATGAACCGGCAAACCGGCGGGCTGTCGCGCATTATCGAACGCGGCGTGAAGGGCATCGAATTCGTTTTGGCCTTCATGATGTTCAATATTCTGCCGACACTCTTTGAAATTCTGCTGGTCTGCGGCATTCTCTGGAAGCTGTTCAATTTTTGGTATGCGCTGGTCACCTTCCTGACCATCGGCATTTACATTGGATTCACGTTGGTCGTGACGGAGTGGCGATTAAAATATCGCCGCGCCATGAACGACCGCGACACCGAAGCCAACACCAAGGCGATCGATAGCCTGCTGAACTATGAAACCGTCAAATATTTTGGCAACGAAGCGCACGAAGCGCGCCGTTTCGACTCCGCGATGCAGGCCTACGAAACCGCATCGGTCAAAAGCACGGTCAGCCTGTCCTACCTGAATGTCGGACAAGGCGCGGTCATTGCCGTGGGATTGATCATCGTCATGCTGATGGCGGGCCACGGCGTCGTGGATGGTGAAATGACGCTGGGCGATTTTGTGTTGGTCAACGCCTACCTCATTCAACTTTACCTGCCGTTGAATTTTCTCGGCTTCGTGTACCGGCAGATACGCCAATCGCTGACGGATATGGAAGCGATGTTCAAGGTGCTGGATATCGAAACCGAGGTGTCGGATCGTCCGGACGCCCAACCGTTGGCGCTGAACGGCGGCAGTGTCGAATTTGATCATGTCGATTTCGGGTACGATGCACGCCGTCCCATCCTGCGCGATGTTAGCTTCACGGTGCCATCGGGTAAGACCGTGGCTATTGTAGGGCCGAGCGGGGCGGGAAAATCGACAATCAGCCGCTTGCTGTTCCGGTTCTATGACGTGAACGGCGGCGCGGTGCGGATTGACGGGCAGGACATCGCATCGGTGACGCAGAAAAGTCTGCGATCGTCTATCGGGATCGTGCCGCAGGATACGGTGCTGTTCAACGATTCGATCTATTACAACATCCTGTATGGTCGGCCCGGCGCGTCGCCGTCGGAGGTTGAGAATGCGGCCCGTCTCGCCCGCATCCACGACTTCATCACGGCGTTGCCGGATGGGTACGAGTCGAATGTCGGCGAGCGTGGGTTGAAGCTTTCAGGCGGTGAGAAACAACGCGTCGCCATCGCCCGCACCATCTTGAAAAGCCCGACAATACTTCTGTTCGACGAGGCGACCTCGGCGCTCGACACCCATACGGAAAAGGAAATTCAGGAAAGCTTGCGCGAAGTGTCCAGCAACCGCACGACATTGGTGATCGCGCATCGCTTGTCCACCGTGATCGATGCGGATGAAATCCTCGTGCTTGAAGAAGGCCGCGTCGTGGAGCGCGGACGGCACGCGGATTTATTGTCCACGAACGGCGCCTACGCCGCCATGTGGCGCAAGCAGCAAGAAACAGCAAAACCGGTTGGCAGCGAGTGATTGTAGGGATGCGGTTGCGTGCTGTAGATTGGCGATCATGAGACGACTACTCTTAACGAAATCAGCGATGATGTACGCGGTGGTGCTGGTTGTGGCCGGGCTGGTGTTTCATGACGTCCGTGCGCAGGAGACATTTCCCACCTCGACACTGAGCGTAGCGACAAAGGATGGGGTGCGTGAATTCTCCGTTGAAGTTGCGACGACCCCCCAGCAGCACGCGCAAGGTTTGATGTTTCGGCGCAAAATGCCGGCGGATTCCGGGATGGTGTTTGTCTACCGGCAGGCTCAACCAATATCCATGTGGATGAAGAACACGATGATTCCTCTCGACATGGTGTTCATCAATGGCTCCGGCGCGATTACAAAAATCGTCGAACGGACGATTCCGATGTCGCAGGAAATAATCGCGTCCGGCGGGTCGGTGAAATCGGTCCTGGAATTGAACGGCGGGACGGCAAGCCGACTGGGGCTCAAGGCTGGCGACCGCGTGTCGCTGTCCGGGGTGTTCGATTAGCCCCGTTTGCGAATAATCGTAAGGCCGTCGCCGATTGGCAACATGCACATTGAAACCCGTTCATCGCCGTGAATCTTGTCATTTAACGTTCGAATGGCGTCCGTCGCGCGTTCCGTGTCGGCGGGGTCGATCAAGCGACCATCCCACAGCACGTTGTCGATAAGAATCAATCCGCCCGGTCGGACCAGCGTCAGACATTGTTCGTAATAAACGCCGTAATTTTTCTTGTCGCCGTCGATGAACGCGAAATCGAACGTTCCCGAATCGCCGTCGCGAATGAGCGAATCCAGCGTTTCCGCGGCCTTGCCGATTCGTAAATCGATAATGTCCTCGACCCCCGCTTCGCGCCAGAAGGGCTGTCCGACGGCGGGCCATTCCGCGTTGCGGTCGCATGCGATCAGACGACCGTCACGGGGCAGGGCGAGCGCGACCGACAACGTGCTGTAGCCAGTGAATACGCCAATTTCCAACGCCGTCTTCGCGCCGGTCAATTCGACCAAAAGGCGCATGAACTGACCTTGCTCGGGGCATATCCGCATGCCGCCATGGGGATGGCGTTCGGTTACCTCCCGTAAGGCGCGGAGTGCGTCCGGTTCGCGCAAGGAAGCCTTCAGAAGATATTCATAGACGGGCTCCGTCAAAGGCGAGGTCTTGTAGGACACGGGCGGCTCGTTTGTTCGAGAGGTGTTGACGATAGGGATTAGACAATGGCGACGTGATGCACCGCCTGTCGCGATTGGTCAATCACTCTTCGTAAAATCATGGATATTGCGACCGTTGGATTTGTTGTGTCATGCCTTCGATTTTGTTCGGTTTGGATCTGATCGACGCTTGCTAAAGCGCAATGAAAACCCTAGTTTCCGCGCTCCGGGGTGTAGCTCAGTCTGGTAGAGTGCCTGCTTTGGGAGCAGGATGTCGTTGGTTCGAATCCAGCCACCCCGACCAAAATTCCCGACCGGAAATTCAGGCCGGTCGACATTGGCGCGAAGGAGATCGACGTGACAAGGGAAGTCCGCATATATCAGCCCGCGAAAACGGCCATGCAGTCCGGGCGCGCGAAAACAAGGAACTGGGTTCTGGAATTCGAACCCGCCGCCCGCAACACGCCAGACGCCTTGATGGGGTGGGCGGGATCGTCCGACACCGACGCCCAGGTGAAATTGCGCTTCGACAGCGCCGAAGACGCCGTGGCGCACGCGGAAAAAGAAGGCTGGACCTATACAGTGCAGCACCCCAAGAAACGCCGCATTCGGCCCAAAGCCTATGCGGATAATTTCGCCGTCAACCGCGTCCAATCCTGGACCCATTAACGGGGCCCGCCAAGCGGTCTCGTGGCGAACACGGCGCAACCGCGCCAACAAAGCGCCCGTAGCTCAGCTGGATAGAGCAACGGACTTCTAATCCGTAGGTCGCAGGTTCAAATCCTGCCGGGCGCGCCAATTATTTCAATACGTTACGTGTATTTTTCCAACTTGGATAATATTTCAAGGTACCACCAAGGGACCACCGTGTTCCAGTCGCGCCATTACAAATTATCAACCGTCGCATACTCACCACGCGGGCTCTTAACGGACGGTGACAGGCGTTGGACGTACAAGTGATGCAGACATACCGATCCAACGGTTTTCGATCACCGATGCAGCGTTATAGTCGCGCTGTCATTTGGTTTGGATACGGGATGCGTCCTCTGCACCGTAAAGCAGGTCGATTAAAAGCGTGTGCTGATCGACTTAATGCACCACGCCGCTAGGCTCCACGTTTTCCAACTCCTTAATCGCAGCAAGAACCCGCCGCCAGGTCGCTGCGCCGTCCAGATCACCGGCGTCCAGTAGTTCATCGGCGCGCATGGCGGCGCCACCGAGCATTCGAAAAAACCCCGAGGGCTACGATCCCGCCAACCCGCGCTACATCGACGGCGCGGCGAATCCGGACTGGGGCCCGTCTGAGTTCCGCGCGGCGTTTAACCAGGACTACCAATTAGCCGCATATTGTATTTCCGTGCATCGCGCAATCGCGCGTTTAAGGGCGCTGGCGGCTGCTTCGGCTAAAAACCGCGCTTGGTCCTTTGGCGAATTCTTGGCAAGGTCGATCAAGCCCCGCCCCAGTTCCGCTTGGCTACGCCGGTACTGCGTAAGGTCTCTGTCAATCATGACGGCAATAACATCATCACCAGCGTGAACCCGCAGTGACCAGCATCACAACAAAATGGATTTTTATTAAAAAGCCCGCCACATCCAAGAAGAAATGGAAACGTGGCGGGCGTGTCGCGCTACCAGAACGCCCTGAAGCACGGGCGCTATTCGAAAGAGTCGATTGAGCAGCGCCGTCTAGTGCGGGCGCTGATCAAGGAATCCCGAAAGATCATTGAGTTGAAAGTGTTCCGGGTATCTACTGGCTGAAAGCAGTCATTGAGCAAGGCGTACGTGTCTTCGAAGCGGTGGCGCAAAGCGAACTGAACATGGGCGTGTTGAAAACGGCTGTTATGCAGTTGGTGCGCTTTATGGAAAGGAAAAAGGCATGAGCATTGGAGATTCGCATACAGACACCGCCGGTGATATTTGGGAAGTTATTGATATAAAAATTGAAACAGGAAAACCGGACGTCGTTGTCGTTGCTAAAGCTCACCCAAATACGGGGGAAGTGGATACTATCCCAGTGAACGCATTTCCGCCCGATGGGTGGGATAAGCCCGTAGAAATATAATTTTTACAAATAAGGTCAACTGGTTAACATTCCCACACCAAGCCTGAGAAAAATTAGTTATGGTGAATGATCCAAACGATCCAAGCGTGATCGCCGAACAATTATTAGAAATGCACGGCGATGATGGCGCATGGGAAACAGCGACGAAAGGGATCCTTGCAGCGCAAGAGGATGAAGACAATTACAGCCTGAGCGTCTGGCGCGAAGTACGGCGAGAACTGAAAATCAAACAGGGCAACGCCGCCAAGCAAAAGGACGAAGGTCGTTGAAACCACGGAAGCAATGCGGGAAAACCGCTTTTAACGTGTCACGAAGCGAAGTCGGCGGCGTCATCCTGGACGTCAGCTATCAGTAGGCAAGCTGAACTTAACGGCGGAAAAGCGGACAAAGCCGCCAACGGGCACGCCCAGTGTTCGCGGCTCGGTGAATAGCCCGACCTTACGGCGGGGCAATGGACGGATCACACGGCTTAA
>JABJJH010000610.1 GCA_018660965.1 Rhodospirillaceae bacterium
AGCGACGCCCGATAGAATTCCGAACAGGAACAGCAAAACAATTTCATCCGACCTCCACCCCAACCGCTGGCCGTAACTGAAGCCCAACAGCAAGCCGGTCAGGCAAACACACAGCAACCCGAAGCTGACAAAATCGAACCTCGGCCACACCTTGGGGAAATCCCGGCTTGGCATGAACAGATTGCCCAGCACCAACGCGATAAACGCCGTCGGCAAGGCGAGCAGGAAGACGTAGCGCCAGTTAAAGAATTCTATCGCGAGCCCGCCCATTGCCGGGCCCAGCGTCGGCGCCATCACCATGCCCATGGAGAAGATGCCCATCGACAACCCCTTGCGCCCGACGGGGAACACCGAAAACACAATCGCCATCGCCATCGGCTGCAACACGCCCGACGCCGTGCCCTGCAGAACGCGGCCCATCATCAGAGTGGACGCGTCTTGCGCCAGGCCGCTCATCGCGCATCCAATTAGGAATATGCCCAGCGCGATGTTGCTGCACATCCGCTCGCCGCCCGCCTTGATCAGCCATGCGCTCAACAACATGCCGATGGTTTGCGAGGCGAAATAACCCGTGGACAAAAGTTGCGCCTGATCGCGGCCCAGCCCGAAGGCGCCCATGATGTCGGGAAACGCGACATTCACAGTGGTGCTCGCCAGCCCGCCGGTCATGGCGCCTGTAATGCAGGTGCCCGTCACCAACCAGCGGTAAACCGGTCCGTAACGGGCGAACAGATCATCAATGCTTTCGGCGGCCACGGGTTGGATAACCCCTTGATGCGACGTGATTCCTTCACGAAGTCCTCGTAACGGGACCGCATCGACTCTACTCGAAACGCCGGGTTTGTTACAATGGCGGCGAAAATGGCGGCGAAACGGAACCCGACAAATCAGGACCGTGCATGGAGCGCCAATCAAACCCGGGCGGCTTTCCCTGACCCCGGCGAAGGCGTAAACTCGGTCGCGTTTTATCCAAGGATTCCCCGCCCCCGTGCCATCCGACACCCAGACCTCCGCCGCCCCGTCCTTCGACGACATCGACGTTCTCTTTGACCGCTATGGCCCTGTCTATAAATGGCTGGCGACGGTAACGAGCATGGTCGCGGCGATGACCATGACCCTGGGCGCAACGACGGTGAATGTCGCATTTCCCGACATCATGGGCGCCTTCGGCATCGGACGTGACCAGGTGCAATTGATCTCAACCGGATATTTCGCGGCGCAGACGTCGGGTATGTTGTTGAGCGCGTGGCTGATCGGCGCCATAGGCGAACGCCGGACGTTCACATTGGCCGTGCTCGCCTTCCTGGTGGGGTCGGCGATGAGCGGCGTCGCGGAGAGTTCGCAAGCGCTGCTGTTCGGGCGGGTCCTGCAAGGAAATTCAGCGGGGATCATCATGCCCCTGGGCATGGCGGTGACGTTCAAGGTCTTTCCCCGTCATCAGAAGGGACTGGCCATGGGCCTGTTCGCCATGGGTAACGTGTTGGCCCCGGCGTTGGGCCCGACACTGGGCGGGTTGGCGATTGATGCGTTCAGTTGGCGTTACATATTCCTGCTGACCATACCAACTGCAGTCATCGCGTTGATAATGGGTAATCTGTTCATGCCCAGCCGACCTTTACCAAAGAAAATACCCACCTTCGACTTTCTTGGTTACGGCTTGCTTGTCGCGGCGCTGGCCGGGGTTTTGCTGGGGTTCAGCCATGGCCATCGCTCGGGCTGGACATCGGCTGAAATCATTGGGCTTTTCTCGATGGGCGTTGGCGGCGCGACCGGATTCATCCTGCGTCAGTTGTACGGCGCCCACCCGTTGGTGAATCTTCGCGTGTTCTCATTCGCCAAATTCAACGCCGCCGCATCCATCGGGTTTTTCACCGGCTGCGCAATGTTTTCCTCGTTCTTCCTGCTGCCGCTCTTCACCCAGCAAATCCAGCATTTCACCGCGCTCAATGCAGGGCTGTTGATGATTCCGGCGGGGCTATCGCTGCTTTTCCTGTTCCCGCTCGCGGGACGATTGTCCGACATAATGCCCGCCTACATCATGATCTACGCGGGCATGATTATCTTTTCCATCGCCTTTTATTGCCTGTCCACGGCGGACGTGAACACACCATTTTGGACGTTGGTGCTATTCACTATACTGGTCCGCATGGGGGTCGCCTGCACCCGCTCGGTCGTCAACGCCGAAGCGTTGAAGGCGCTGCCCGCGGATCTGGTGAACCAGGGGTCCAGCTCGGTCAATTTCGTGCGCCAATTGGGCGGCACAATCGGGACGAACTGCCTGGTGGTGTTCCTGGAGTTGCGCATTCCCTTCCATGGCGACGCTTTCGCGGCCATGCAGACGGGCGCCAACCAGACAACCCAGATCCTGCGCGACTCCATAAGCCGTCTTTTAAGTGAGGGCGGGGTGGCCGAATTCGCCCGCGAACCCGGCGCCACCCGATTCCTGAGCGACGTCATTTACGCGCAGGCGAGCACGATGGGATTCCAGGACGCCTATTTCGTTCTGGCTTTATTCGCCGCGCTGGGCGTGATTCCGGCCTGGGTCCTGTCGCGGACAAAATCGCACGCTGCCTGATCCCGTCTTGCGCGCCCGGTTTGGAACGCTTGCGTACGGCGGGCGAATCGGTGAAAACTCCGCCACCGATATTAAGGAGCAACCGTCGTGGCGCGCCAACCGAAAATACTCGTCCTGAATGGACCCAACCTGAATATGCTGGGTCAACGGCAGCCGGAAATCTATGGACGCGCAACGCTCGCCGACATCGAAGCCATGTGCCGGACTCATGGCGAGGCGCTCGGGTTCGACATAGACTTTCGCCAATCGAACATCGAAGGCGAACTGGTGACGTGGATACAACAGGCGCGCGGCGAACACGACGGCATTGCGATCAACGCCGCCGCCTACACCCACACATCGGTCGCGCTGCTGGATGCCCTGACCCTGGTCGATATTCCGGTCATCGAAGTGCATTTATCGAATGTCTTCGCCCGCGATAAATTCCGGCATCACTCTTACATTTCGCCCGTCGCCGCGGGCGTCATCTGCGGCTTTGGCCCCAACAGCTACATTCTGGCGCTCGACGCGCTGCGTTCAATTTTAGGAGAAGCCTGAGCGATGGCGGACATCGACAGCGACGCAATTCGCGAACTGGCCAAACTGCTGGATGAAACCGGCCTGACCGAAATCGAAATCAACGAAGACGGCAGGGCGATCCGCGTCAGCCGCGCAGCCGCCGCGGCGGTTCC
>JABJJH010000331.1 GCA_018660965.1 Rhodospirillaceae bacterium
AACTGCGAACGATGGGCTTCTTACGGTTTCGAAGAAGAATTAGTTGATGGTTTGCTGATCCGCCGGTCACCAGAATATACCTATTATAACCGCGTTGATAAGCTTGAGAATTGGGGAGGAGGCCTATTGGGGACACATAAGGATCCCAAAGAATCGCTTGCCGAATTACAGACCCGGTAAAACCACAGCGCAAAGTCGGTGAAATTATGGAAAGATTGAAATAATTTCGACCTCGAGGGAATGGCTTGATGCACAATCAATTTTTTATCAGACTACATGGCATTTCCTCCTACGACGCTGAAAGGATTATGGGAGGCCATAAGCACCTGAAAAATGGTGACGCTAACAGGTTCTTCATACCCGCCGATGATTTGATAAATCATTGGGACGACTCCAATATTTTTATAAATGATTTAATTTCACCGCCATCGTTTTTCATCGACGACACTAAGTTGTTTAAAAAATTCGTAACGCCGGATTCCCATAACGATGGGCTTGATAATAAATCCGCTGACTCGGTCATGACCCAACTTCAAGAAATAATAATGGCGCAGGCCAAGAAACCTAAAACCAAAAGTCCAACAGAAGGTCGCACCACAAAAAAAGAAAACCCTAATAAATTAATAAACAAATTAGGGCTATCTAATTCCCCCATAATTGAAGGTGAAAATCTTAAATACTTAAGAAATCTAGCCCAGAATATTTTTGCAGACGTCGAAAGTGCAGGGAAAATAAGCGGTATCGTGGAGAAACACACTAGTCGAAACAAAGCAGCGATTGACCTTCTATTTTCTGATAAATGGACTACTGATCCTACCAAAATAGGAGAATATTATGGGTATCATTTGATTAAGAAATGCAATTTCGTCCAAGTTGATCCTGCTTTTTCTATTTTTCCACAAGAAAATAAAAGCGATCACTATTCGGAACGATCAATTATTTTAGGAAATATTTCAAACGATATCCACCAATCTCTATATTACTGGTCGATACTATTGGATGTTTCTTCTTTGAGATCCGAATTTTTTAACGACACAGCATTTATTCACGCCGCAATTAAAAGAATTTGTGAATTGACCACCACCAATATGCCACATATTTTTTATATGCCGACTTCGGCATACGCTAAATTACACTTTTTCTTAATTGAATGTGGAAAAGAGCCGCCCGAATCATTTGCGCCGCTTTTTTTTAAACCTTTTGCGACTTACGGCTCAGAAGATCCCTGGCAGCAAGCTTTGGAGCGAATAGTAAAACGAACGCAGGAGATATCTAAATTACGGGGCGATTTCTTCTTGCGCTATTTGTCGACCACAACCGACCTTTCGATCCCAAATGTTCACCAAGGCGCGTTGGAGGATGTAATTGGAGCCGTTCCGTCAGTAATAACTACCTACTTGCCATGATCCATCAGTATTTTGGCCAAGGGCACTACAGCATTGAGACAAATAGTATTTATATGGAAAATAATTCAGAATATTGCCGGTAGATATGCGTCATATTAACTCGGGAATGCTCCAGGTTTTGTAAACCTCAGGTCGAGAGTTCTAGTCTCTCCTGCGGCGCCACGTCTCCCGCCATCGGACTATCGCGCTTTTCGCACCTAGCTGATTGGGCTTATAGTGCGCGTTCGAAATTTTATTTCGCCACGACAGGGATTAAAGACAATGCGCAAAACCACGCAACTCCGTAACCTTTTGAAATCCGGTGAACCGTTGCTTGTGCCGGGCTGTTACAACGCATTGAGCGGCAAGATGCTCGATAAGACCGGGTTTCCGGCGGTTTACATGACCGGGTACGGCACGTCGCTGTCCTTACTGGGCATGCCCGACGCCGGTTTGGCGACGATGACGGAAATGCATCTGAACGCCCGTTACATCGCCAACGCAGTCGATGTTCCCGTCATCGCCGATGCCGACAACGCCTATGGCAACGCGATCAACGTCATCCGCACGGTGCGCGAATACATTCAAACTGGCGTCGCTGGCATTCATATCGAAGACCAGATCATTCCCAAGCGCTGCGGGCATGTCGCCGGACGCCGGGTCATTCCCATCGACGAAGCCGTCGGCAAGTACCGCGCCGCCGTATCGGCCCGCGACGAAATCGACCCGGATTTCCTGATCGTGGCGCGCACCGACGCGCGCGGCGCCCATGGCGGCAGCCTGGACGACGCCATCAACCGCGCCAACGCCTATCTTGATGTCGGCGCCGACATGGCGTTCGTGGAGGGACCGACGTCGGTGGCGGAAGTGGAACGAATCTGCAAGGAAGTCAGAGGTCCGATCTTCTACAATCAAACGGGCGTCTCCCCGCGCTTCACCATGGCGGAAATGGCCGAGCTGGGCATCGCCTTGACGATATTGCCGGGCGCTTTGTTGCGGGCGACCATGCAGACCTTGTATGATTTCTCCAAGGATTTGTACGATAACGGCCCGGATGCGGAAGTCCGGTTCGCGGAAAAATTCAAGGACCATCCGGTCGGCGATTTCCACACTTTCGCGGGATTCGACCAGATCAGGGAATGGGAAGAAGCCTTCCTGGTTCCCGAGGAGTTGGAAAAATACGAAGAATCGGTCGGGCACCAACCCGCCCAGAAAGCCCAGGCGGGCGACGACTAAATCACAACGCGGACAAAAAGGAGCAAACCATGGCGGTCGCCACTCTCGTCAAGAAACAGGACATGAGCGAAGCGGAATGGGACACGCGGGTCAATCTCGCCGCATTGTACCGGATTCTCGCAAAATTCCGGATGACGGATTTCATCTACACGCATTTATCCGCCCGCATCCCCGGCGAAGAGGGCACGTTTTTGATTAACCGCTACGGCGATCTGTTCGACCGGGTGCGCGCGTCCAATCTGGTGAAAATGGATTTCGACGGTAACGTCATCGGCGAGGGCGACTTCAACGAGGCCGGGTTCACCATTCACTCCGGTGTGTTGATGGCGCGGCCCGACGTAAACGCGGTCATACACGTGCATACCCGCGCCAGCGTCGCCGTCGCGGCCCAACAACGCGGCCTGTTGCCGATCAGCCAGCAAGCCATGCTCGCCATGCCGCACCTTTCCTACCACGATTATGAAGGGGTTGCGCTCGACCTCAACGAGCGTGAAACGCTGGCCCGCGACCTGGGCGACAAGTCCGCCTGCATCCTGCGCAATCATGGCCTGTTGACCTTCACCTCGACGATCCCCGAATGCTGGCGCTTGACGTATCAACTGGAAACGGCGTGCCAGATTCAAATCGACGCCATGGCCGGCGGCGCGCCGTTGATCGAACTACCCTCGTCGATCTCAGATGAAATGTATGAGCGTTACAAGGCCCGCCCGGTGGCGGAGCACGGCCAGCGGGAATGGCGCGCGGTTCTGGAAATGCTTGAAGGCGAGGATTACGCCACTTAGCGGGTTATGACAGCCTGGGCGGGTTAATAAGAGCCTGACCCCGTTCGGGATCAGGCGGCGCGCATCACATTCGGCAAATAGACATGTACGCGGACGCCTTCGCCAATTGCGCTTTCGACCGTAATCCACCCGCCGTGCAGTTCCACCAATGACTTGACGATGGCGAGGCCCAGCCCCGTGCCGCCTTCCCGGGCAACCTGGATGTCCCCCGTTTGGGTAAACGGCGACAACACTTTTTCAAGGTCGTCTTCCGCGATGCCAACACCGGTATCCCAAACCAGAATATGGACAAAATCGCCCTCACTTGGCGAAATGGAAACTCCCATGCCGCCGCCATCGGGCGTAAATTTCACGGCGTTCGTCAGTAGATTCACCAAAATTTGCCGAACCGCCCTTGAATCCGCATAAACGGTTTCGCGATACCGGTCCGTCACGCCGCCAAAATTCAACCCCTTTTGTTCGATCTGTATACTCAATTCCCGCACCGCTTCGGTCGCGACTTCAGCCAAATCGATATATTCCATATCAAGGTCGAGTTTGCCCGCCTCGATCTTGGCGATGTCGAGCATGTCGTTCACCAACGCCAATAAATGCTTGGCGGATGCTGAAATGTCATGAATGTATTCACCGTATCGGTCGTTGCCGACCGAACCGAAAACTTCCAGTTCGATCATCTCGGAAAATCCCATAATGGCGTTCAACGGGGTCCGTAGCTCGTGACTCATACTCGCCAGAAAATTCTGTTTCGCCTTATCCGCCTGCTGCGCTTCGTGTAGCGCCAACTGGAGCATGTCATCCGTTTCCTTGCGTTCAGTGATGTCATGCATTGTCACCGTCAGGATCGTTTGCCCACCCGTTTGCAGCTTCGATATGGACGCTTCCGCCGGGAAAACCGAACCATCGCGCCGACGACCACTGATTTCGCCACGCCCGCCCATCATCCTCGCGGATTCCGATCCGTCGATGAACGCCTTGAGATAGCGGCCGTGATCGCCCCGCACGATTTCGGGCAAAAGAATGTCGAGGGATTGGCCAATCATCTGGTCGCGTTCATATCCAAAGAGGTTTTCCGCAGCGTCGTTGAACACCAAAATTTTCCCACTGGGATCCGCCGAAATAATCCCTTCCGGCGCGATCCGTAGAATTTCGCTAAAACGGGCCTCTAACTGCTGGAGATCTTCCTCCACCCTTCGCAATTCGCCCAAATCGGCGCCAATGGAGCCGACGGCGACAATTTCGCCGTCCGCGTTTCGAACCGGAAACTTCGTCATCAAGCGATGATAGGTTTCGCCGGACGGCAATGTCTCGACCCGCTCCTGGGCAATCGCCTCACCGGTTCTTATAACCTCATCCTCGTGTGACAATTTCGCTTCGCTGTGATTTAACACCATGACGGTGTCGTCCAATTCGCCGATGACTTGCTCCAGAGTCTTGTCGAACGCCGCCAAGAACGCCTTGTTGACCAACAGGAAACGACGGTTCAGGTCTTTCAGGGAAATAACCGTTGGCGAATAGTCGATAACGGATCGCAGCAACGCTTCGCTTTGCCGCACCGCGTCCTCGGTTTCCTTTTGCGCGGTCACGTCCTGCCCAATGGCGAGCACCCCCGAAACGCCGCCACCGTCGTCCAGGACAGGTACGACGCTGTATCGGAAGACATGGCCCGGAAGTCTCGGCGGTCTGAATTCCCGCTCGACAATCGGCTGTTTGGAGGCGAGAACCGCCGCCACCATTGTCTCCACGCTCTCTCCCGAAACGGGGCCATGCACTTCCTCGCGGGTCTTGCCGATAAAGCCCGACGTTTCTCCACCTAAATGGTCCGCCAGCCGTTTATTCACAAAGACGTATCGTCCCGCCGCATCCCGGTACGCAATGAAGGCCGGCGTCGCATCCAGAATCGTTTGCAACAACGCTTCGCTTTTCCGCACGGCGTCCTCGGCTTCCTTTTGCGCGGTTACGTCCTGTCCAATGGCGAGCACACCGGAAACATCGCCAATATCGTCAAATACAGGAACTGCGCTGTAGCGATGGAGGCGGCCCGACCGCAGCGTCAGATTCATCTCCCGGTCAATTATCGACTGTTTGGTCTCAAGCACCTCCGCCACCAACTTCGCAACACTGTCTCCAGGAACTGGCCCCCGCGCCTCGAAAAGAGATTTGCCGATGTAGTCTTCCGGCGGCACGTCGATTTGCGCCGCCAGCCGTTTATTCACGAAGACAAACCGCCCCGCCGCATCCCGATACGAAATGGAGGCCGGCACCGCGTCCAGAATCGTTTGCAGCAACGCCTCGCTTTGACGGATCGCGTCCTCGGACTCCTTTTGCGTGGTCACGTTCTGCCCAATGGTGAGCACGCTGGCGATATCGCCGCTGTCTTCGAATAAGGGAATGGCGCTGTAACGATAAACGCGACCCGACCGCCGCGACGGTCGAATTTCCCGCTCGAGAACCGGGTTTTTCGACTCGAGAACCTCCATCACCAGCGCATCGACGGCTTTCCCCGCAATCGCGCCATACGTTCCCGCAGCCGTCTTGCCGATGTAATCCACCGGTTGCCCGCCCATTTCAATCGATTGCCGTTTGTTGACGAACATGAACCGCCCCGTGGCGTCCCGCAGCGAGAGGGCGATCGGCGCCGAATCGAAAATGGTCTGCAACAGCGCCGTTTTTTCCGCGATGTCTTGTTCGACCTGCTTTTGTTCCGTGATGTCCACATTGATCACGCCGATTCCGGTCAGGACGCCGTCCGCGTCGAAAACAGGAAAGCGGGTGATCGATAAAATATGTTCCGAACCGTCCGCGAACGGCGCAAGGTTTTCCTGTTGCGTCGCTATCCGCCGCTCCATCACCTCGCGATCATGGGCGGCGAATTCATCCGCATAGCCGCTTGGGTACACTTCATCCGTTGTTTTGCCGATAACATGATCCTGGCTAACGCCGTACCATTCCTGAAATCGCTTGTTGACGAGTTGAAAGCGCCCATCAAGCCCCTTGAGAACAATGGCGGCGGATGAATTATCCACAATGCTTCGGAACACCTCCTCACTATTGCGCTGCGCCGACAGAGCCTCCGTCACCTCGGTTATATCCGCACCCATGCCCCGGTAGCCCGCGAACGCACCGCGTTCGTCGAAAACCGGTTTACCACTGACCCTGAAATGACGAATTTGACCGTGTGCGAACAGCGTCGAATATTCAAAATCACGGAATGGCCTGTGGTTTTCCAGATCATCCAGATGCGCTCGCCAAGGCTCCGTCATTATCGGATCGCCCGCCAACTCCGCACGCGTTTTCCCAAGGCAAGCGCCTCGGGCAACCCCAGTCAGGTCATACATTCGATTGGATATATAGGTAAATCGAAGCTCGGCATCCATTTCCCATATCCAGTCGCCGGCGACTTCGGCGATGTCCTGAAACCGCGCTTCACTTCTGGAAAGTTCACGAATCAGAATCTTACCGCGGCGCCGAAGGATAGCGGCGCCGATCAAAGACACCGTCAGACCAAGGGTGCCTGCAAAGGACGCCACGACGACCCAATCCGGAATTTTCGCGACGGCGACACCACCCCCCAACGGGATCAAAACGTGGTCGTGGGCCGCCGCGCCGTTTGAGGCGTCAAGCATGGCGATAAAAAGCCAAAGCCAAGCCAGGATACGACCTGATCCCAGTGGTCGAAAAGCCGTTAAGACGCGAACGACACTACCAAACGTGATCGGTATTTTCTGCATGCCCCGCCATAATCAATCAAACTATGCATCATTATTAAAAATAATATCGTTAATTTTCATTTAACTAGCGTCGCCAACCCCTGGCGACTCCTAAATTAGCCTAAAAAACAATATTGGTCCGAATTATGGGACTATTTCACACATGAATACTGAATACTTCAACCATTTAGCGCATTTCCCAGTCTCAGAAATTTTCCTGCAATTGCAATCATTGCAGCATCCGCCTTTATTATTTGCATTTTTTCAACGCTCCCGATTTGGTCGACGGGAACGATTGGGTTAGGGTTCGCCCCAACGTCGTCAACCACGAAAGAGAGAACGCATGAAAATCGCGATTTTTGGGGCCGGAGCCATTGGCGGGCATCTGGGCGCCATGTTGGGCCGGAATAACGTCGATGTCAGCCTGATCGCGCGCGGCGCGCATCTGGACGCCATGCGTGACAACGGCCTCAAACTCATCACGGGCGATGAGCAAACCATCACCCACCCCACGGTCACGGACGACCCCGCCTCCTTGGGGCCGCAGGACTATGTGGTGATATCCCTGAAATCGCATCAAGCGCCGGGCGTCGTGGACGCCATGCAACCGTTGCTGGGGCCGAACACCACCGTCGTCACCGCGATGAACGGCGTGCCGTGGTGGTATTTTCACAAACTACCCGGCGAACACGCCGGCGCCTGGGAAGGCTATCGCGTCAAGGCGGTCGACCCCGACAACCGGCAATGGGACGGCATTGGGCCGGACCGCGCGATTGGCTGCATCACCTATGTCGCCAGCGAAGTGGTCGAACCCGGCGTGGTGAAATCAGGCGGTCAGTTCCGTTATTTCATCGGTGAACCGGACGGGTCCCTGTCCGAGCGCGGCAAGGCGTTTCGCGACATTGTCGCAGCGACCGGAATCAACGCCGAACTCCGCCCCGATCTGCGCCGCGACATCTGGGTCAAATTGATGGGCAACGTCGCCTACAATCCCTGCAGCGCGCTGACGTTGGGAACCAGCGGCGACATGGTGAACGACGCCGGCATGGAAAATGTCCTGCGCACGTTGATGACGGAAGTTATCGCGGTCGGTCGCGCGCTGGGCAGCGATCCGAACGCCTCGATTGACGAACGGATCGACGGCACCCGCACCGGGGCCGCCACCCACAAAACGTCGATGTTGCAGGATCTGGAACGCAATCGACCCATGGAGATCAACCCGATCATCGGCGCCGTGTCGGAACTCGGCAAGCTCGCCAAGGTCGACACCCCCATCATCGACACGGTTCTCGCCCTTGTGCGGCTACGCGCCAGCAAGGGCGGGTTGTTGCCATGAGCCCGGCCGGCGCCGGCAAGGCGGACGAGCTTGTTCCCGACGTCACGGTGCTGGGCGCCGGCGTCGTTGGGGTTTGCACCGCTTTATCGTTGCGCGAACGCGGGTTCACCGTCGCCCTGATCGACCGCAACCCGCCCGCCGAAGGCGCCAGTCACGGCAACGCCGGGTCCTTATCGCCCTGGTCCTGCGTGCCGCAATCCATGCCGGGTCTGTGGAAGAACGTCCCGCAATGGCTGCTCGATCCCGAAGGCCCTATCGCGCTGCGGTGGGGATATGCGCACAAGTTTCTGCCCTGGGCGGTGAAGTTCCTTCAGGCCGGGAACCTGGATCGCCTGCCGACCATCGCCGACGCCATGCTCGGCCTCACCCGCCCGACGGTGACGTTGTACCGCCATCATTTAACCGGCACGGGGTCGGAAGACCTGGTCCGCGA
Organism: Rhodospirillaceae bacterium; assembly: GCA_018660965.1. Classification (GTDB taxonomy): domain Bacteria; phylum Pseudomonadota; class Alphaproteobacteria; order UBA8366; genus JABJJH01. Next base: position 8,880 of record JABJJH010000331.1, read on the forward strand.
TTCGGTCTATGTGCATGTCTTCAGGAACGCCGCCGATGCGGATCTGTCGCGGCTGGCCTGGCGCATGCGCGCGGAACGCCAGGTGCCGCTGGAAGTGGTCAAGGGCGACGCCCTGCGCGAAGTCGAACCGGCGCTGTCGTCCGATTTCGAAGCCGCGGTGTTGATTAAACAGCAAGGCCGCGCGCTGGACCCCGGCGGCATCGGCAAGGCGCTGGCGGAAAAGGCGCAGGGGATGGGCGTCACGTTTTTACGCCGCAGCGTCGAACGGCTGATTCCCGGCGCCGATGGCGCGTGGAGCATTGAAACGGATCAGGGCGCGATACCCGCGAAAAAAATTGTGGTCGCGATGGGCGCGTGGTCGAAAGAACTAATGAGCGGACTGGGGGTCACGGCGCCGCTGGAAGCGGAACGCGGCTATCACCTCGTCTTCCGCAACCCCGGCGTCACCTTGAACAACTGCATCATGAACGTGGACGCCAAATTCGTCGTCAGCTCCATGGCGGCGGGGGTTCGCTGCGCGGGGACGGCGGAATTCGCGGGCGTGGACGCGGCCCCCGATTATCGCCGCGCGCGGGTGTTCGAAGGCATGATCAAGCGCATGTTCCCGGACATCAACACCACCGACACGGTGGAATGGATGGGGCCGCGGCCCTCGACGCCGGATTCCGTGCCCTATCTCGGGGAGATTCCCGGTTTCACGAACCTGTTCGCCGCCTATGGCCATGGGCACACGGGCATGACCATGGCCCCGAAGACCGGCGAGGTCGTCGCGTCCGTGATCGCGGGCGAGGCCGTGGACATCGACATGACGCCCTACCGGATAGACCGTTTCGGCTAAGGCGTTCCAGTTATGGGGCTTCGGGGTCGCTCAACACCGCCCCGTCCGCCAACAGCGCATCGATAGTCGCATCGTCATAGCCCAGCTCGCGCAGCATTTCCGGCCCGTTTTCACCGAATCGCGGCGCATGACGGCGGATGCCGCCCGGCGATTTCGAATACGTCACGGGCGGTCGCACCAATATCGTTTCGCCCTCGGTCGGATGGGTGTGTTTTTCGAACATGCCAACCGCCTTCAGATGTTCGTCCGCCATGAGGTCCTCGATATCGATAATCGGCATACAGGGAATTTCCGCCTCCCCGCAAAGCTCCAGCCACTCATCCGTCGTCTTTCCCGGAGTCACCTCGGCGATAAAGCCATACAGGTCATCAATCGTGTGAACCCGCGCGAGATAGCTGCAAAACCGGGGATCATCCATTAATTCCGGTCGTCCGACGGCGGTGAAGAATTTGAGCCAGTGCCTGTCGCTGTACGGCAGGATGCAGACAAACCCGTCCTTCGTCGGAAACGGCCGGCGCGACGGGGTGACGACCCGTTGATAGCCCATCTCTCCAATTTGAGGATCGAATGCACCGCCATTGATGTGTTCAACCAGATTGTACGACACCATCGTTTCCAGCATCGGCACTTCGACGAATTGCCCTTCTCCCGTGCGTTCCTTGTGCAACAGGGCGAAGGCGACCGCCTGACTCAAGGTCAACCCGACGATCTTGTCGGCCATCGCGGCGGGGACGTATTGCGCCGCGCCCTGTTGGCGTTTGAACAGACTGGCCAGCCCCGACGACGCCTGTATCGCATCATCATAGGCCGGTTTGGCGGCGTAGGGGCCCGCCTGACCAAATCCATACGCGCCGACATACACAATGTCCGATTTCAACGCCGACACCGCTTCGTAATCGAACCCCAGCGCCGCCATCGCTTTGGGTCGCATGTTGTGGACAAACACGTCGGCGGTCGGGATCAAGCGCCGCAAGACTTCCTTCGCCTGTTCCTGTTTAAGGTCGAGCGCGAGCGAACGTTTGTTGCGATTGGCGTTAAGGAAAACGCCGCTCATATTGACGTTGCGCGAATTTCCCATGTTGCGCGCAATATCACCGGTCGGCGGGCCTTCCACCTTGATAATATCGGCGCCCATGTCGCCCAGCATCTGCGTGCCGTAGGGGCCAAGCAACACGGTGGTGACGTCGATCACGCGAATTCCGCTCAAGGGTCCAGACAAACGTTTACTCCTGTCAAATACGTGGAAATTTAAATCTCATTCATCGTCGAAACCAACAAAGGTCACGATGTCGTCGTTCGACGTGCGGCGCGATTTCACTTCGTTGGCGGCGAATTCTTCGTTCGGATAACCCATGGCGATGCACGTCATGATGACCTGATCGTCGGGGATTTGAGCATGTTCGCGCACCACGGCGGATTGCATGATGCCCTGCCCGTTGATAACCGTACCCAGCCCCCGGGTCCAGGCCGCCAGCACCAGACCGTAGGTCACCGCGCCCAGATCGAAATGGCTGATGGTCGCGGGTTCAAGACATTTGTCATAGGTCATGACGATGGAGACCGG
>JABJJH010000229.1 GCA_018660965.1 Rhodospirillaceae bacterium
CGGTTGCATGACGCAAATCGCCAGTGGGTTCGAGACGCCGGTTCTGCACACGGTTGAATTTCTCGACTGGGCGACCGGTGGGCCGAAACCGGAAGGGCTATCGCAACCGTAGCGCAGTTATAAGGCTTCCAGGCCCTGCGCCACGCGTCTAATGATGCTCCGTGCTTCCTTGGCGGCGTTTTCCCGCCAAGCGGCAGATTCCGGATAAAACAGTCGTTGATACCGCTCGCGCCGGTCGGTGGTGTTTTTCGGCGGATCGATCGCGAGGATAGACCGCGTTGAATACACGCCGAATTCGACCACCATGGCGGTCAGGTCGGCGCCTCCGAGATCGCGTTCCAGATTTAATAACAAGGCGTCTGCGACGGCGGGGCCGTCCGATTGCGTGCCCGAAACGGAACCGAACCATTCCGCGATGCGTCCATCGTGGATGGACCCGGCCTTGTGGCACGAATAAATCGACACCTCGCTGGCCTCCGAAAAATCGGTGTGAAATTCCACCAACGCGGCGTGTGTGGCTTTCTTGGTGACGATGTCGCCGATGCTCTCAAAAATTTTCTCGATCCAGATATTGGCGGATCGGGGATTGTTCGCGGCGTCTGTGGGCGAGCTGTTCTTCTTGGCGTACTCCATGAACCGTCGTTCAGCCGCCGCGAGAACCTTGTCAGTCCACCCGCGCGCTGGCGGCGCAGCCCCGATTGACGCTACTTCCTGCGGCGCGGCGGCTGGTCCAATGGTGGGCCCCGTGGCGATGAGCGGGCCGGGGTTGACGCCATGCACCAGAACAACGGCGACGTCGCGGGGTAATTCCTGTTGCCGGTTTTCGGCCAGCCAACTGATCAATACGCCCGAACCGCAATAACCCTCCGCGCCGTTCAGACCACAACACAACACCGCGACCCGCGTCGCATCGGGAGACCCGAGCCGCGCCACGTCGATCCACCAGGATTGACCGGAGCCCTCGTCCCCGGCCCCGGGCTTTCCGGCGCCCGCTGGTATTGTTGCGGGGCATTGGAATGGGGTCGAGCCGATATGGGCGGCGGCGCACGCGGCGAGAAATTTCTGGCGTGCCTCCGTTGGCGTTTTGGAAAAGTGTTGGCTCAAGGACATCGCCGTCGAGAATATGCATTCACGTCTATTTGCGCCAATGTTTTGCGCGCCTGCTTGCGGGATCGTGGCGCCGCGCGCATACTTTACACATGCGATTTCGGTTTCTGACGGTATGTGTTGTTGCGCTATGTTTCCTTTTCTCCGCCCTTGGCTTTTCCGCCGTTGGCGGCGCGCAGGAAGGGAAGGGGCTTGATGCGCTCTTCACACAATTGCAAAAGACCCAGGACCCACGCCGGGCGCTTCTGATCCAGCAAGAAATCTGGCGGCTCTGGATGTATTCGAATGAGGAGGATTTGAATATATTGATGCGCCAGGGGGCGGACGCGCTGTCGGAACGGGATTTTGAGTTGGCGATGGAAAGTTTCGACGCCTTTGTTCAGTTGGCGCCGACGCGGGCGGAGGGGTGGAACAAGCGCGCGACGGTGTATTTCATGATGGGCGATTTCAAACGCTCGATCGAGGACGTGAAACACACTCTGGCGCTGGAGCCCCGGCATTTCGGGGCGTTGTCGGGGCTCGGCCTGATTTATGAAGCCATAGGAGACATGGCGTCGGCGTTGAGGGCGTTTCGCGCCGCGCTTGCCGTCAATCCGCACCTGTCGGATATCAAGGAAAAGGTGCGGTGGATCGCCAGGGACATCGAGGATTCGAAAATTTAGTCGACAATTCGGTAAGGCGCGTCGCCATCGGCCTTGATCTGGGCGGGCAATTGTTCTTCCCAGGCCAGGTAGCCGCGCATGGACTCTTCGTTGCCCATATGCCGGTCATGCACCCAGAATAAAAAGTCGATGCAGTCTTCGTCCTTGGGGGCGTTCGGCGTCGCTTCGGTTGGCAGTCCGGCCTTCTTCCAGGCTTCCCGTCCGCCTTGCAGGATCGCCACCGGCGCGTCGGTCAACGCGCGCACATCCGATACCGCCAGCCGTGCGCGGGTTTCATGTTCGGAATACAGCACGATTTTCTGTCCGGTGGGTAAATTCGAAATGAGTTGGGGGAGGCGGGCGCGGGAGCCCCAAACGGCGCCGGGCAAATGCGCTTCGCGATACTCCAGGCTTATATCGGTGTCGATGGCGACGGCGTCGCCGTTTTCCAGTTCCTGCGCCAACGCCGATGGCGTGATCGTCTCGATAGGCGCTTCTCCTGGAATTTCATAGCTTTCCGGGGCGGGCACGCCGGTTTCCAGCGCCGCGTCGCCGAGACCGCCTTCCAGAATATAGGCGTCCCAGCCCATTTGCAGCAACCAGTGGGCGGTCATGGTCGCGTGAATTTCGGTATCGTCGATCAGGATGACGCGACCGTTACGCGTGGCCGCCTTCAAATCCATCGCTTGCACCAATTGTCCGCCCGGCGCCGACACCGATCCGGGAATATGACCGGCTTTGTAGGAGTCCTCATCGCGAACATCGAACAGAAACAGCGTCCGGTCCTCCGAGCGCCAGGCCGCCAGCGTGTCGTGATCAATCGCGGTGACGCCATAGCGCGCCTTGACGCGCGCCGCCGTCGCCCGCGCTTCACGCGCGCCATCCGGCGATACGGGGCCGTATCCACGCGTCTGGCCGCGATCAAGTTCATACCCGGCCAGAACCCACCCCTGCGTGCCGCCGCGCAACGCGACGACCTTATTCGGGACGCCCGCATTTATCAGTGATTGCGCGCCGATGATGCTGCGTGTGCGCCCGGCGCAATTGACGACGACAAGGCTGTCGGGGGAGGGAATAAGGTCGTGCGCGCGATACGCCAGTTCCGCACCGGGGCAGTTAACGCCGTTTGGAATGCTCATGCGCTTGAATTCCGCCGGGGTCCGGCTGTCCAGCACGACCAAATCATCGCCCGCGTCGAACATGGCCTGAAGTTCCTCGGCGGAAATCGCCGGTGTGCCGCATTCGTGTTCGACGACTTCGGCGAACGCCTTGCTGGGCACATTGACTCCCATGAATAACTCGAACCCGGCGGCGTTCCAGCTTTCGACACCGCCATCGAGGATAGAAATTTCGCCGTATCCCATCGCGGCGAGCCGTGCGGCGGCTTTGTCCGCGACGCCATCGCCGGCGTCAATTAAAACGACGCGAGTCGCGCGGCGCGGAACCAGGGGGATAATCCGCGCTTCCAGAACGCTGTAGGGAACCGGCACGGCGAGCAATAGATGCGACAGCCCGAACTGCCCGTCTTCGCGAACGTCAATGATGGCGAGTTCGTCTTTGTCGCCGATTATGGCCTTTAGCGTTTTCGCGTCGATACGGGGGGCCGCGCTTGTCATGGCGTTGTACTTTCTGACTTTGTTGGTTTTAGCCCGTGACGCGGGCGATTCTGAGAACGTTGGTCGCGCCGGGGGTGCCGAAGGGAACGCCTGCGGTAATGATGATGCGGTCGCCGAATTTCGCGAATCCGTCTTCGACGGCGAAATGGCTGGCCTTGTCGACCATTTCCTGAAAATTCCGGGCGTCACTGGAATGGATTGAATGAACGCCCCAGACAATGGCCAAACGGCGCGCGGTTTCCAGATTGGGCGTCAGGCCCACGATGGGCACTTCGGGGCGTTCCCGGGCGGCGCGCAGCGTGGTGGACCCCGATGTGGTGAAGGTGACGATGGCGGCGGCGGTCAGGGTGTGCGCGACCTGCCGCGCGGCGGCGCTGATGGCGTCGGCGGCGGTCGCTTCGGGCTCCAGTTCCTCGGCAGAGAGTATCCTGCGATAGTTGGGTTCCCGCTCCACGCGTTCAATAATCCGGTTCATCATGGCGGCGGCGTCGGTGGGGTATTTCCCAACGGCGGTTTCCGCCGACAACATGACGGCGTCGGCCCCATCGTAAACGGCTGACGCCACGTCGGACGCCTCGGCCCGTGTTGGCGTTGGGGAGTCGATCATCGATTCCAGCATCTGGGTCGCGACCACGACCGGCTTGCCCATTTGACGGCAGGTCAGAATAATCCGTTTTTGCAGCACGGGCACGTCTTCCGGCGGCATTTCGACGCCAAGATCGCCGCGCGCGACCATGACCGCGTCGCTCAGTTCGATAATTTCGTCCAGATGGTCAATTGCGGCGGGCTTTTCCAGTTTGGCGAGCACGCCCGCCCGTCCCGCGATCAGCCGCCGGGCTTCGGCGATGTCCTCTGGCCGCTGCACGAACGACAGGCCAATCAGATCGACGCCCAAATCCAGCCCGAACTGCAAATCCTTTCGGTCCTTCGCGGTCAGGGGCGAAATTGGTAGAATGACGCCGGGCACGTTGACGCCCTTGCGGTTGGACAGCACGCCGCCGGTCACGACTTCGCAATCGGCGAAATCGGCGCCGCATTCGGTGACGCGCACGCGCAACCGACCATCGTCCAGCAACAAATCCGTACCGGCTTCGATGCCTGCGTAGATTTCCTTGTGCGGCAGCGTCACCTGGCGCGCGTCGCCGTCGCAGGGAGCGAGGGTGAAGCGGAACGCCGCCCCGGGTTCGAGCGTGACTTGATCGTCGGCGAACGCGCCAATGCGTAATTTCGGTCCCTGCAGATCCATGAGGATGGCCGCCGGACGACGGGTCGCTGCTTCCAGCGCTCGAATATGATCGACATTGGCGCGGTGGTCTTCGTGATCGCCATGGCTGAAATTCAACCGAAAGACATCGACGCCGGCGTGAAACAGTGCGCCGATCATCTCC
>JABJJH010000373.1 GCA_018660965.1 Rhodospirillaceae bacterium
ATCGTCGATGGACACACGCGTTTGGGCGTCGCCGCCGGTGATTGCGCGGTTATCAACTGGCCCTTGTTGTGCGGCATGGCCAAGGCCAAATATTTGCTGATGCTGTGCGAACCCGTGGATGGCGAAGCGGCGGAGAAGTACGGCCTGGTGTCGCTATGCGTCGAGGATGAAGAATTGCAGGACAAGGCTCTGGAGATCGCCAATCGGCTTGTCGCCGGGCCGCCGAGCGCCATACGCTGGACGAAATATGCGCTTAATAACTGGTACCGGATGATGGGCCCGGCCTACGACGCCTCCACGGCGCTGGAGATGCTCGGCTTCGCCGGGTCGGAAGTCCGCGAAGGATTGGCCGCGCATCTGGAGAAACGCCAACCGGTGTTCGACCCTAAATCGCCGATTTAGTCGCTTCAGCGCCGCTCCGGTAATTGCGGGGCGGCGCTGAAGTTGTCATAATTTAGGAACGCCGCCATTTCGGAAGCGATCCGCCGTCCATCAACGAACGTTAGAGGTGCACATTGTCCGATATCGATGATTCGCCAATCACTAAATACGCCATAGGCCAATCCGTGACGCGTTCCGAAGACCCGCGCTTGTTGCGGGGCGACGGATGCTATTCCGACGATTTCAGTTTGCCGGGGCAGGCCTATGGGTATGTGTTTCGCTCTCCGTTCGCGCATGGTTTGGTGACGTCGCTGGATGTCGCCCAGGCCCGCGCCGCGCCGGGCGTGCTGGCTGTGTTGACGGCGGACGATATGGCGGCGGCCAATATCGGCCCTCTACCGAACACGCAACCGCACAAAAACCGCGACGGAACGCCGATGATCAAGCCACCCCGCCCGGTGTTGGCGACGGACAAGGTGCGGTTTCGCGGGGAACCGGTCGCCATGGTGATCGCCGAGTCCATCGCCGCGGCGAAGGACGCGGCGGAATTGATCGAATTCGATGTCGAATCCCTGCCCGCGGTGACGGACGCCGAGGTGGCCGCGCGCGACGGCGCTTCGCAACTGCATGATGAAGCGTCGGGGAATCTGGCGCTGGATTGGGAATTTGGCGACGGCGCGGAAATCGACGGTATCTTCAAATCGGCGCATCATGTGACGAGCCTTAAAATTCGCAGCAACCGGCTTGTGGTCGCATCTATGGAACCGCGTGCCGCGACGGCGGAATATGATCCCGGCGACGAACGCTACACCCTTCATGTCGGCACCCAGGGTGTGTTCGGGTTCCGCAATCTTTTGGCGGGGCGTGTGCTGGGGGTTGAGCGCGACAAGTTGCGGGTGCGAACCTACGACGTTGGCGGCTCGTTTGGCATGAAGTCCGGCTTGTATCCGGAATACGCGCCGCTGTTGGTGGCGGCGCGGCTGTTGGGTCGGCCGGTCAAATGGTGCGACGAACGCAGCGACAGCTTTCTATCCGATCAGCATGGCCGTGATTCCTGGGCGGACGCTTCGTTGGCGTTCGACGCGGATGGTCATATTCTGGCCGGGCGCGTCATATGCACATGCAATCTGGGGGCCTATCTGACCGCCGCGGGTCCGAACATGCACACCGGCAATCTGGTGAAGAACTTCCCGGGCGTGTACCGGTTGCCAAAATACCACGCCGCCACCAGGGCGGTGTTTACAAACACCACGCCCATCGGGGCCTATCGTGGCGCGGGGCGCCCGGAAGCGGTTTATTACATGGAGCGGCTGATGGACTCGGCGGCGCGTGAAATGGGCATGGACCGGGTAGAATTACGCCGTCGCAACCTGGTTCGCGCGGATGAAATGCCGTATGCGGCGATCTCTAATCTGACCTATGACAGTGGTGATTTTCCCGGCGTTCTCGACGCCGGTCTGGCGCAATCCGATTGGGACGGGTTCGAGGCCCGGCGTGCGGTTTCGGCCAAGGTGGGAAAACTGCGCGGGCTTGGGATCGCGTGTTATCTGGAAGTCACCGGCCCGCCATCCACGGAAATGGGCGGCATCAAGTTCGAGGACGACGGAACCATCACCATGACCTCGGGTTCGCAAAATTACGGGCAAGGCCACGCCTCGACCTTCGCGCAAATTCTGGTCAGCAAGCTGGGCGTGCCGTTCGAACAGCTTCGGCTGGATCAGGGCGACAGCGATAAACTTCTCGCCGGTTCGGGGACCGGGGGGTCGAAAACCGTTATCACAGCGGGAACGGCGCTGGTGGTGGCGGCGGAAAAAGTCATCGAGAATGGTCGCATTCTGGCCGGTCAGGTATTGGAGACGGCGACCGCCGATATCGAATTCACCGCCGGGACGTTCAGCGTCGCGGGAACCGACCGGTCCATCGACATCATGGAATTGTCGCGCGAGGTGCGCACGATGAAAATTAATGGCGGTTTGCCGGACGATGCGACCGATGGACTGGACGCGGCGATAACGGTCGATGACCCGCCACCGTTGGCGTTCCCGAACGGGTGTCATGTGGCGGAAGTCGAAATCGATCCCGACACCGGCGAGACAAGCTTGGCGCGGTATGTCGTGGTCGATGATTTCGGCGTCATGATCAATCCGATGCTGGTGGAAGGCCAGGTCCATGGCGGGATCGCGCAGGGCGTTGGTCAGGTGCTGATGGAAAACGTGGTCTACGACGGGGAAGGGCAGCCAATTTCCGGATCCTACATGGATTACACGATGCCTCGCGCCCATGACCTTCCGGAAGTCGAATTCGGCTCCCATTCGGTTCCGGCGGAAACCAATGTGCTTGGCGCGAAAGGGTGCGGCGAAGCGGGGACGACAGGGTCCTTGCCCGCTGTCATGAACGCCATCGTCGATGTGTTGAACCGGGAAAAGGGCGTCAATCACTTCGATATGCCCGCCACGTCGGAACGGGTCTGGTCGGCGCTTAACGGATAAGTTGGCGTGACGGAAATCTATGTGGACGCCGACGCATGTCCGGTGAAGTCCGAGATACTGCGCGTGGCGACCCGGCATGGAACCCCCGTGCACATGGTCAGCAATAGCTGGATGCGTCTGGAGGAAAGCCCCTTGATTAACCGGGTCGTGGTGTCCGACGGGTTCGACGCGGCGGATGACTGGATTGCGGAAAATATCGGCGCTGGCGATGTTGCGATTACGTCGGATATTCCTCTGGCCGACCGGTGTCTGAAACAAGGCGCTCGCGTCCTGGGGCCAACCGGGAAACCGTTTACCGGGGACAATATCGGTGCGGCCCTGGCGACGAGGGATTTGATGGCGCATCTACGCGATACCGGCGAAGTGCGCGGCGGCGGTCCACCTTTTTCCAAAAAGGACCGTTCTAATTTTCTACAGGTGTTGGAGGAAATCCTACA
>JABJJH010000539.1 GCA_018660965.1 Rhodospirillaceae bacterium
CCCGATCGGCTTTTTGCTGGGGTGGATTTTGCTGGATCTGGCCGCCGCCGGGCTGTGGGCGCCGGCGCTTATCCTGCCGCTGTATTATCTCGCCGACGCCACCATCACCTTGACCCGGCGCGCGCTGCGGGGTGAAAAAATCTGGCGCGCCCACCGCGAACATTTTTACCAACGCGCCACCCAGAACGGCCGCAGCCACGCCCAGGTCAGCCTGACGATTCTGAGCGGCAATGTGACGTTGGTCGCCCTGGCGGTCGCCGCGCTGTCCTGGCCCTGGGTTGCGCTGGGCGCGGCGGCCCTGACCGTCGCCATCCTGCTGTGGCGACTGGGGCGTTGACCGCTGGGCTTTGGGCTCACGCAATCTCCCGGTGGCTCAATCCCTGACGCAAACCGACAAATATCAGGCCGCGTTTTTCCATGCCAAGCTGTTTATATATCGTTTCCATGACAACACTCCTCCTATGCCATTCATAGAGTGCTGCACTTCATCTTGGAGACTAAATTAATCCCAAATAGAGAAAAATGGACACAGTGCGGACACAGCTTAGACTCTAAGATGCCCCAAACCGGCTATCGTCGTCGGCGAAGATTCCTTTTCCTGCTTGAGATAACCATCCGCCGCCAGGGCGGTTTCCTGAGCGACCTCCAGGCATGTCGCCACCGAAGGACCCGCCAGGTAGTTTCCCGTCAGGTACAACCCGGACAGCCGGTCCGCCGTTGTCGTCAAATCCTTGACGAGCGCAGGGTGTCCCATCCCGTATTGTGGCAACCCAAGCGGCCAATGGCGCACGCGCGCCACGGTTGGCTCGCCGACGGCGCCGATGAGATCATGAAATTCACCACGGGCCAGGTTCACCAAATCCGGCGCTGGCAGTCGAGCTATATCGGGCGACCGGGCGCCGCCGATATAGGCGGAAACGGCGACATGGTCGCGCGGCGCGCGGTTCGGAAACATGGTTGAACAAAACTGTGCGCCAACGACGTTCCGGTTTTCCGACTCACTTGTCAGGAATCCAAGACCATCCAGGGGGTGCGCGACTTGTTCACGATGAAACCCGAGGAAGACGACCGCCAGCGGGGGCGCGTAAATCTGTTCCGCCGCGCGGGCTCCCGCCGGATCAACGTCGGCGATTAACCGCGCCGCGACGTGCGGTTGCGTGGCGACAATCACCACCTTGGCGTTCACCGCCCCCGCATCCCCCACATCGATGTGGAAACCGTCGGCGCGTCGCGAAATTTTACGCACGACGACACCAGTGCGAATCGCATCGCCAAGGTTCCGCGCCATCGCGCTGGGAAGGGTTGAAATCCCACCGCGCCACGAAAACAGACGGGTTCCCGGCATTTTTCCGCCCTCGCGGCGCCGGTGAATCATCCCCAGCGTTACCGAGCCGTATTTCTTTTCAAGCGCGACGAGTTTTGGAAAAATAGCCAAAACCGATAGATCCGCCGCGCGCCCCGCATATATGCCCGCGACCAGGGGGTCGATCACACGTTCGGCGACTTCCCGTCCAAAGCGGCGCGAACAAAACGCCATGACGCTCTCATCCTCCCCATCGCTTCGATGCGGCAACAGCAAATCAGCCAGCAATCGGATCTTGGCGATGGGCGACAAATATTTCGCCGTCATGAGACCAAAGGGCCCCACGGGGATCGCCGCGAGCGTCCCATCATCCACCAGATAGCGATGGCGAACGCCGGAACCAAGGTCGCATCGCTGGTCATCCAGCCCAAGGTCCGTCGAGGCTTTTCCAGCGGCGGGGATATGAGCGTTCATCGTGCTTGGCCCATGCTCCATGAGAAACCCGCCAAGGGTTTCGGACACCGCATTGCCGCCAATTTGCGCCTGGCGCTCCAGAACCAAAACCTCGTGACCCCGGCGTTTCAGGTCGTAAGCCGCCGCCAAGCCGGAAACCCCACCACCAATGACGACAGCATCCGTATTCATGGCGCAGGTCCTGGCGCTGTTGGGCCCCGCCCGCCCAAACGCCGGCTGGCGGTTTTCGCCAGCGCCGACATGACGGCGTCGGTCACTTCATGGCCCTTGTTGGCGCGGACATGCTCCTCCGCCTTCTGGCGCACGAAGCGGCGCACGAACGCGGGAATACGGGCCAGCCACTCTTCCGCTTCCGGCGTCCACCGAAGCGCGGCGCCGGTCTCGCTGAGTGGTTCGATGACAGCGCCGCCTTGGGGCTGGTAGGCACAGAGAAAATCCTCTCCCATCAACGCGCCATCGCGCGCCAACGGCCTTGCCCGGCAGCCACCGCAAATCTTGGCGTACTCGCAAGCGCCGCACCGACCTTCCAACACTGGCTTGCGCAAAGCCTGGAATTGCGGCGCGTCCCGCCAGATATCCGCGAAGTTCTGTCCCCGGATCGAACCGACTTCTTCCTCCATGTAAGGACAGGCCGTGACGCCGCCATCCGGCGTGACCCGGCAATACCGCGTACCGGCCAGGCAGCCACCGGCTTCATAGCCGTGCGCCGCGGTGATGGGCCAGTCGGGGTCCAGTTCCCAGGCCATGCGCTTGAAATGCGGCGCGCATTTGGCCCTGATCATAAGGTCCGTCTCCCGCCGCGCCGCCGCCGTGACGCGGCGCATGACCCGGTCATAGGTTTCCGCCGAAACATTCGTCGCCTTTTCCCCCCGCCCCGTGCAAACCAGAAAAAAGATATTCAACACGAAGGCTCCGACGTCGCGGGCATAGCCGATCATATCGTCCAGTTCATGGGCGTTGTCGTCATTGACGGAGAAATGGATCTGGAAACGCAAATCGTTTCGGCGACAGGCGTCGATGGCGGCTTGCGCCCGGCTCCAGGATCCCGGAAATCCGCGAAAGGCGTCATGCGCGGGCGCATCCAGGGAATCGAGACTGACGCCCACACCCTGAAGTCCGGCCTCCTTGAGGGCGATCACGCGCCGGTCGTTGAGCCCCATGCCGTTGGTCCCGAGCACCGCCATCAACCCAAGGCCCGAGGCATGGGCGACAAGTTCCGTCAGATCGGCCCGCAATAGCGGCTCGCCGCCGGTAAAGACGACCATCGTCTCTTCACTGAGATTAACGATGTCGTCCAGCAGGCCCTTGACCTCCGTCGTCGTCAGTTCCCCGCTATCGTCGCTTTCTCGCGTCCCGGCGTCCAAATAGCAATGCGCGCAATTTAAATTACACCGGCGCGTCAGGTTGAGGGCGACCAGAAAAGGCGGTTCAGTGGCGTCTTTCATCGAAATTATTCCCGCACCTTCACGAATCAATTCTTGTACTGTCCCGGCGTCGATTCCGAATGGAACCCGCCCATGCCTTCCCAGGCTTCGCCCGCCTTGTCGATCGCCGCGCCGTTCACGATCTCCAGTCCCAATTCACGGGCGCATCGTTCGATTTCCTGAACCACCATGGGGCGGATGAAGTCCGGAATGCGCTCGATCCGCGCCGCGGCGTCGGGTGTTCGGGCCATGCTCGTCTTGCGTTTGGCAGACCCTTCGCCCCACGCCGCGTATTTTTCCTCCACAAGGTCCAATGTGATCGTCTTCTCGCCTGCGTCGCGGGCGAAGGCTTCGACGCGCTTCCTTGTCATCTCGCGCATGAAGCCTTCCGGCACGCGGGCCAAACGGGTCTCGGCTTCCGGTGACCAAACGAGGGGGTCCGCCGCTGCATCCTCCGCCTGAGACGCTGCAGCGGTTTCCGTATTGTCCTCGGCAGCCGGCACCGGACACATGGCCTTGCGGGCTTCGATAACGCCTTCTTCCGCCAATTCGAAGGAAATTTCCGTAAGGCCGCGCTCCAGAGCCAGATCTTCAATGCCCGCCTTGACCGTCGCGCGGACCATTTCCGGCACCTTGGCGGTGCGGGCCAGCGCCGCCGCCGACCAGACGGGGCGGTCGCTATCGGCCAAATCGAGAAACGGCGATACATGCTTCGGCATGACCTTGTCACTGTGATCGCGCCGGGCGCGTTTGATGGCGCGTAGCCGAATATTGTCCAAGACAGCCGCGTCGGTCACGCTGGCGAGCAGTTTTTCCGCCGCAGCGCTCCACGCCAAATCACGTTGCTTGCCGGCGTCATTACTGGAAAACCCGGGCATGGCCTTACCCATCACCTCATCCACGAGGTCGGACGTCACGAAGGTGTGGCCCAGTTTTTGAGTATGGCGCAGAACCATGCGCCGGGCCATGTCGCGAACAAATTCAGGCGCTCGGGATATCTTCTTTTCCGCCTCGACGCTCCACGCCACCGTCTCCTCGGCAACAATATCGAGGGGCGGCGTATAGGTGGTCTGGGTCAACCACATGTGGCACGGCGCCAGCCGCAACAGGTTTTCCGCATTGCCGCCGATATCGAGTTCATCATCCGCATGAACGCCCGTTTTGCCCACCACCAACAAACTTGCGCCCACCTCCTCCAGGTAACCGAGGATCGCTTTGTACGGTTTCCCATCCAAAAGTTTAGTGGAAAGCTTTACGCCCAAATCGTCGGCGATGGTCTCGGCGACATCCAGATGGGACTGATAAATCTTGGCGATGCCGTCGTCGATCAATTCCTCATGCAGTTGTTCCTGCTCCTTGAAGCGGAAAACCTTACCCGCCTCCTCACTAAGCACGCCCGCAATCTTGTTGAACGCGACATAGTGATAATAGGGATCGTAGGCGGCCACCGCATGAACCGCCGCACCGGTTCGCGCGGCTAGGTCGAGCGCCGTCATCAAGGCGCCATAGGAAAGCGGCGACCCATCGACGCCCACAACGATGGGGCCGTCGCCGACCGATCTTTTCGGATCGCGCACCACGAAAGTATCGATGGGAGACCGCCGAACAACCCGTTCCGCGACCGTGCCAATCAGGCTTCCCGGCACCGCTCCCAAACCAAGCGCACCGATGGCCAATACGTCGTACTCGCCGCTTCGGGCGGCCTCCACCACCCTGGTGTAATTCTTGCCTTCGGGGCTGAGTCTTTTAAAGGCGACCCCGGCGGCGTCGCAAGCCGCCTTACCGGCGTCATGGTAGCTATCGGAGATGATGTTCAGACCACGGCTGATCAGATCGTCGTGAACGTCACGCTGGCGCCCCATTTCCTCTTCTTCCAGATAACGTTCGGGCAAGCCGCCTTCCATCATCTTGAAGCGCCGGTCGTGCAACATCGCCGCATAAGCGTGAATGCCGGTGATGACGCCGTCGGCGGATTTAGCCAACCGGGCCGCCTCTTCAAGCGCCCTGTTGGCGTGTTCGGACGCGTCAAGCGCAACCAAAATGCGCGCCAGCGGCGCGGGCGCTGTGTCTCCCACGCCCTTGTCTTTCGGAATGGTGGCAGCTTGCGGAGAAACGGATGCGGTCATCGTTATGCTTTCCTTGGGAATGGCGCCTTCGAATTCGCGCCGCCATAATCCAGGCCATAATCATGCAGGGGCGCCGACCACGCTTTGATCTGCATCAAACCTGATTTTGACGGCGGATCGCGCCAATCGCGCACAGTAAAAGCCCGGTCGCGATGAGCATGACGTGGAAGGGCGCAACATCAAACGCGCCGCGCCATGACAGCATGATGTCCAGCGTGCCCAGAATGACCAGGATGACGCCGAATATTCGAAATACGGCGCCCCGGCCCGCGCCTTGGGATGTGTGGGAGGGCTCGCCGGTCATGGCTTAACCCCTTCGCTTCGCCGCGCTGCGGCCCCACCAGACCAGAACCCCGCCGACCAGAAACGTGACGACGATAGCGAATATCATTGGCCTGGCGCCGGTCGCCGGTTTCAGCAACAGCCAATACCATGTTGTCATGGCGTGGCGCGTACCAACCTCTTCGTTGGATCCATCCCAGGCGAAAATTGCAATGGGCGTGAACCGCCCTTCCTCGAATTGTAAATCTTTCGTCGTCATTTCAGTCCGCAACGGGCGGGTCATGACAACCCGCCACGAACCGTCCTTATAAAGGCCCTTGGCGGTCAGCCCGGCGGCGGCGTCGCGAATTTTCTGTTCCCCTATCCCCTTGGCGTCGAGGATGGCGGCGCTTTCCGGATTTTTCGTCGTGCCGCTGGACCAGCGCCATAGATTGACCGGTTTCGCGGCGTCGCCCATGAGAAAATAGGGCTTTTCCATCCCCGTTGGGATGGTCACCGGAAATTGCACGGCGATAGCGTCTTCGAAGAGTTCGCCCTCGGCGATGCTTTTGGCCCTGGCGTCGCCGGGGATGCTCTTGGTCCGGTCATCCCATTCCAATTGAAGACTAATATTTTTACGATTGTAGAGCGCGCGGACGCTGACCGTATCGTTAGCGGCCTTGAAAAAACGTTCCTTACCAACGATTTGCGACACCATGAAGAAGGTTGTCGGCGCCGCCTTGTCCCAGGCGGGATGGTCCGGCGACATGGGAAGTTCGCCATCCACACGAACCGCCTTGATGACGGTGTTCTCGGGCCGCACCACTTTATTGGTTTTCGCCAGCGACGCCACATAATTGGCGACGTGCCACCGTTCCTCGATACTCAACTTCTTTTTACTCTTGGGATCCGCGAAAGACGGCATCTGCGTCGTTGGAATGCCAGCCGATATGCGCGTGTAAATGTCTTTCGGGTCGTTGCTGGCGCGAAAGGTCCACGGCTTGGTCAGATTTCGGGGCCATGTCCGCTCGCCATTATCGTTCTTCAATTTCTTAATGGCGTCGCCCCTGCCTTCCGCACCGTGGCATTCCGAACACCTGTCGCCGGCATGAAAGAGTTTGTTCCCCTTGGCGATGCTGTCCGGCGACGATTCGACCTGTGTTCCATACGCGACCTGCTTTTCCGGCTTTCCCTCCAGCTCGGCGAAACTCTTGATGTAGGTAATGACATCCCACATGTCCTGATCCGACAGCATATCGCCCCAGCCCGGCATGGCCGTGCCGGGCATCCCGTCGCGAACCATGCGAAACAAATCCTCGTCGTTCGGAAGATCGGCGTCGAAGGCGGACGATTTGATCTTATAAAGACCCAGGGTGAAATCGCGCGGCGGTGGATTGAGGCGTTCGGCCGCCGGTCCAAGGCCGTCACCTTCCGCACCATGACATTGCAAGCACCGCTTTTGATAAACGGCCTCGCCCTTGTCACTGTCGCCAGTCTTCGCCCCGGATTGAGCCATGGCGGGCCCAGAGGAAAGCGCCAGCAATCCAATTGCGAAAGCACCGATCAGAACGGTCTTTGTCGCTCCGTTCCCCATCATTCGTGCTCCCAGGATCGCGGGCGATGACCCGTATAATCATAGAGGTACAAAATCACCTTCCAGATTTCGTCTTCCTTGAGGAAATCCTGCCAAACCGGCATCGAGGAAATCCAGGGCGCGGCTTCCTTCGGCAGCCCCGGCCCGCCGGTGGCGATGCGCCAGAACAGATACGATTCCTGAAGCTGCGCAATGGTGCCCACATCCTGAAAATTCAACGGCGTCGGGTTGAGCCCGGCGGCGAAAGGTCCATTGCCGTCGAGTTTATCACCGTGGCAGTACTGGCAGTTCTGGATGTAAACGGCGGCGCCGGCGTCCACCAGTTCGCGGAATTTTTCAGGATCTTTCTTTTCGGTTTCGCGGAACGGGTTCGTCAGTTTCAAAAGATTGACCCGCTCGCCATAAATCTTGGCCGTACTCGGCGGCGCCGGATGGATCGTGCGAAGTTCGAGGGGCGCATCGAAACTTGGCTGCATCTGCATATAAGCGCCCCCGCCCGCCGCCAGCGGAACAACGACGAAGACAATATTGCGCCAAAGGCGATTTGACGGATCTTCGACCAGGGCCTTGATGGGCACCACCAGTTCGCGCGTCTGTTCCTCGTCGTGGGTGAACACCATGAACACGCCCGCTGTAACGAAAAACATGTACATGGCGAGCAGGCTGGATGGAATTACGGCGTCGAGAACAATGTCGAAGACGACGATGAAACCGAAATAAACCCCGGCGAGGACCAGCACGGCCTGTAGCAATCTGGGTATCTTCATCGCCAGCGCCTCCTCACTTCAGTCCGCCCAGGAAATCCAGCAACAATTCCAGTTCCTTGGCGTACATCTGTTCGCCAAGGTCCGGCGGCATCATGTCCGGCTCGAAGCCTTTCGCGATATCGGCGTTGGGATCAAGAAGCGCGCGCCGTAAATAGGGCCGCTCGCGCATCGCGCCGATCTTGGTGAGATTGGGACCGGCGTCGCCACCCTCGCCGTTGATCATATGGCACGCGCCACAGGTAAACTTCGTCATCAACGCCACCGGATCGCTGATCGCTTCACGGGGTTCGGCTTCTTCCGTTGCCTCGCTCTCCTCGTTTTCAATGCCCGTGGGAATTTTGACCGTGATCTCGCCGCCGCTGCTGTCTTGAAGGTAGGCGACGACAGCGGCGATTTCAGCTTCGGAAAGTCCTATGCCGCCGCCGGAAACATCCGGCATGGGGCTTTCCGCGTCGTTCGTGCCTTTCTTGCCGAACCCGACGACGACGAAGGCCGACGGCTTGACCAGCGACTCGGTCAGGTACGACTCGATCGTATCGGCGTCGCCCTTGTAACGCGGGTCCGCCAATCGCTTCGATGCGGCGTCCGTTATCGTCGCCAGCGCGGGGGCGCGGCCCAGCGAATTATGACACAGCGTACAGGTGCCCTTGCCGTTGAAAACCCTGTCGCCCAACGCGATGAACTGATCCATGGTCATGGAGCCAAGGTCGAGTTTTTCTTCCACAGGCGGCGGCGCCGGTTCGATCTGGGGTATGCCGTAATTCGAATACCCGGCGAAAAGGCCGATGGTCAGCAGCGTGAAGGCGACGACGGTGAAAAATTGCCGCATGGCCGCCTACTCCTTCCAGTACCCGGCCGGCAACGTCTTGGCGCTGCTGACCTGGGCGATCCAGAAGACGAAAATAACCATGGCCATGAAAATAATGGCCGCGACCGAAACCACGTTGGCGGCGTAGCCCAGGGTCGGTGTGAAGGCGTCCGGCGACGCGTCGCGCATGATATCGACCACATGCCAATGCTGCCGGATGCCGGAGCGGATATATCCCATCAAACCCATGAGCCAGGTGAAGGAGACCGCCAGCAGAAACAGGGCGTATTGCGCCCGTTCCGGTATCCGGCCCCAACGCAATGGTCCGACTTCCCTGGAGCCGCGATATATGAAGGAATCGAGTGTTATGCTGCCGATTATAATCACCAGGGTGGTCAACACCTGCGGGATCGACGCCGCGACCTTGTAAACGGTATTGGTGAAATAACCGTGATAGACGCCGAGAAATATGATGTTCAAAAGACCGGCGGTAAAAAGCGCGACCTGTATGGCGTTGCCGGCCTTCACCCAGGACACCGTGGCGATTTTGTTGGAGCGCCGGTAGAACATAAAACTGAGCGCGGTGAAGATAATCATCACGTTCACCGCCGTGTTCTTCGCCGGCATGATTCCCAACGGGCCCAGGATTTTGTGGTGCGGTCCCCCCAGCGCCTTTAGTTCCTCGTTGGTCAGCACCAGCGTGTGCGGCGTGAACCACACCAGAAACGCGCCGACCAGGACAATGGCGATGTATTTGATGTATTTGGTGTAGCGTTTGGCGCCGTCGCTGCGCCCCATGCCGCACCAGAGGTAATAGTTGGCCGACAGGAAAAGGGTGCCGATCAACACCGCCTGAATGATAAACAGCCAGGCGAAAATGCCGCCCATGAGGGTGATCCCCATTTGCTGGCTGTAGGCGTAGATTTCCGCCGCGAGGTAATAGCCCGCGAACGGCAACGGCAACAACGCGCAGATGGCGATAAAGTTCGCGTTGTAGCCCATCCAGTCGTAATGACCGCGCTCCTGGGGCGTACTCGCGGTCAGGAACTTGAACGCCGCATAGGCGCCGACGATAGAGCCGCCATAGGCGATGTTGGCGACGAAACGGTGCAGGTTAATTGGATTCCACAAGAAATTATGGATGGCGGCCCAGGCGTCGCCGCTGAAGACTCCGCTGGCGTCGACGCCCGCCGGGCTCATCATGAAGGTCAACCACGCGTTGGCCAGCAACATCAGCGTTGTGCCCACGGCGTTGAGCACCAGACCCAGCGTCAAATGCACCCATTTCCTGAAACCGCCCTGCAGCCAATGCCAACCGTAATAATAAATATAAAGGACAGCGCTTTCGGCGAAGAACAGAAGTGCATAATAGAACATGCTCTCGCTGAAAATGACCGAGAGGTAGTTGAACAAATGCGGGTAGAACAGGACCAGGGAGAACGCCAGGGCGCCACCCAGAATGGCCGTCAGGGAATAGGCGGTGATGGAGACCTTGATGAATTCGTAGGCCATGTCGTCGTAACGCTTGTCACGCGTGCGCATGCCGATGACTTCGATGATGAACACGAAGATGGGCACCGCCAGAACAAACGCCGCGAACCAAAGGTGAAGCTGGGCGAAAATCCAAACCGCGACACGACCGTTAACCCCCGCGATGGTGGGATAGTCAACGGCGGTCAGCTTCGGCGCGGGCTTGTAGGGACTGGTCGGCGCGGCGTCCGCCGCAACGGCCTGTTCAGCGGCGGCCTGTTCAGCGGCAAGAGCTTCTGACGGATCGAGCCCCGGAAGCGTCAGCACCATTAAAAATGCAGCGAGTCCGAAAATCGCCAGAATTAATCCGGATTTCAGGGGACGGATTCCGTTCATTCGTTTCTCGATCCCACACCCGTCATTGGTTAAACATCAGGCTCAGGCCCTGCAAATTCATGGCGGCCATGTCGAGCAACA
>JABJJH010000621.1 GCA_018660965.1 Rhodospirillaceae bacterium
CGCGACGATCGCCGACGCATCTCTCGCGCGCGCCATGGGACGTCAGGCCGTCGATAAAATGCTTAATGCGACGGAACCCAGCGAACTGGTCTTCACACAAAAGGATTTCAATGGAGTGACCGCCCTGGCGACGCGCGCCCTAGCGCGCTTGTCGGGAACGACAACCGTCAATCGTTTGGGATTGGACACCGCAATGACGTTCGAGGTTCCTCGAAATCCTATTGGCAATTACGTGAATTTTCAATTTGGGCTTAACCCCTCTCCAACCGGATTGGATATTTCCCATGTGTCGGTCGGCAAGTTGAAAATTTCCGGGCCCATGGCGGTTTCGGTGATGCGCACAGGCTTAAACCTGATTCTTGGAAATGACGAAGGGACAAAATTTTTCAACGCGATTCGCTCGACCCGTTTCACCAACAAAAAACTCATGCTGGCGTTCGTGCCCGTTCCCGATTTGAAGGGTCGCTTGAAGAAAATGTCAAAAAGGCTTGTCGATGTCCGAGATAGCGTCGCTATACTGGGAGACCCCGCGACGATTCAGGTTTACTATGCAAAACTTGTCGAAATCGACAGGAACTACGCGGGATTGAGCAATATCTCGCTCGCGCATTTCATGGGCCCGCTCTTTCAAACCGTGAAAGACCGATCCGGGTTTGGCGACCCCGTGGCGGAAAACCAGGCCGCGCTATTGGCGATGGTGATATATTTTGGCGATTCCCGCTTTGAACGACTTACGGGCCAGGTTCGGACCGGCGCGTTGAAATTCCACAAACCCAAAACCAAAAGCGTTCGTCTTGCCGGCCGCGGCGACCTTTTACTGCATTTCATAATTTCCGCTGGTCTGAAAATTGTCTCCGACAGCGGAATTTCCGCGGCGATTGGTGAATTCAAGGAACTTCTCGATTCCGATGGCGGTACGGGCTTCAGCTTCGTCGATCTCGCCGCCGACAAAGCCGGAATCCGGTTCGCCGAAGCCGCCACGAATGACAAGCAAGGAGCGACACATCTGCAAAACTTACTCGCAGGCGGAACAACCGAGGCGACGTTCTTTCCAGAAATAAATGGCCTGCCGGAAGGCTTGAACGATAAGGCCTTCAAAAAATCGTTCGGGGGCGTAAGTGGCGACAAATATAAAGCGATGGTTCAAAAAATCGAAAAACGCATCGCTGAAAAACCCGCGTACAAGATGTTATAACCCATTTTGTGGGTCCACCGTTGAAATACGAATGGCGCCATTTAGCGCAAATTTCCGAAACAAAGTGATGACATGGTAGGCTATGGGCATCCATCACAAACAGATTTGGCGCCGGTATTGTGTATATCGATATAGATTTTCTTAGTTATTTCACCTGCACCGCCGGATTTTTGATCCTGACAGTGCTTGTCGGCATCGGCAAGGGCGAGGGCGTGCGGCGCAAATATCTGTTGGCCGCATCGGCAAGCACCACGATCTGGGCGGGTTCGGTTGTGTTAGCGCCATGGATCGGCGCCAGCGGAATCGTATTCTCACTGTTGGAACTTGTGCGGACGCTTGCGTGGATCGGGTTCGGCTATTCATTAATGGACACGCCTGAAAACATCCGCGCCCGGAATACCCGCAAGATCGCCTTCTATGGAATTTGCAGCGCTTGCATCGTCGCTTCGCTCATCGGAATTTTTGCACAACGCCTTGGCCTTCGACCGGAACTGGTTGCGGTGAGCCATACAGCGTTGGGCGCCAGTCGGATTTTGCTTACCGTGGTTGGCTTGTTGGTGGTGGAAAATATTCTGCGCAATGCAAACGCGGAAAAGCGCTGGGCCTTGAAATATCTGTGCTTCGGAATGGGGGCCGTTTTCGCTTACGATTTTCTGCTTTATGCGGATTCGATCCTGTTTTTGCGCGTCAACGACGTACTGTTCGATGCAAGGGGATTTGTGAATGCGCTGGTCGCGCCGATGATGGCGGTTGGCGTTTCCCGCTCCAAAACCTGGGATGTCGACATCCATGTGTCCCGTCGAATGGTGTTTCATTCCGCAGCCCTAATTGGCAGTGGGCTATACTTACTCGGCATCGCCGGCGCCGGGTATTACTTGAAGCAATTCGGCGGTGATTGGGGACAGATACTCCAAATCGTATTTTTGTTTACGGCCACTATCGGGCTTTTCGTTCTTATGGGCTCCGCCGCCGCACGCGCACGCGCCAAGATTTGGATCAGCAAGCATTTCTTCAGCTATAAATACGATTACAGGGAGGAATGGCTGCGCTTTATTCGAACCGTCGCAGCAGAGGAACGCCACTCAAGCCTGCACGAGCGCATCATTCAATCGATCGCTGCGATCGTCGACTGCAGCGCCGGTGCGTTGTGGGTCTTGAATCGGGAAGACAACGCCTATTTGCCAACAGCAGACTGGAATATGGGGGATCGATTGCCCGCCGAGCCGCGCGACAGCGGCTTCATTTCATTTCTCGATGAATCCCGCTGGATTATCGACCTTGGGGAATTCGACTCCAACAGGGAGCATTACGAGGGAGCCAGTTTCCCCAAATGGCTGACGGAAAACCCCCGCGCCTGGCTCGTCATACCCGTCGTTCACAAAGGCGAATTAACGGCGTTCCTGGTGCTCGGAAGCCCACGCATACGGCGTGAAATGGCGTGGGAAGATTATGATCTCCTGAAAATCGTCGGAAACCAGGCCGCCAGTTATCTGGCGGAACAGCAGGCGATGAACGAACTGTCCGATGCCCGGCGCATGGAAGCCTTTAATCAGCGATTTGCTTTCGTGGTTCACGATATCAAGAACCTTGTCAGCCAAATGTCCCTGATGTTGCAAAATGCTGAAAAGCACGGCGACAATCCCGATTTTCAAAAGGACATGTTGGCGACTGTCCGAAATTCGGTTGGGCGAATGAAACAACTCCTCACACAATTCCAGGCGGAACAACCCGACCAGACTGTCGCGCATCGCAGGGAATTGGCGGACATACTCTCATCCGTCGCCGCCAATTGGAAACAGCAAAAATCGGATATTGAATTTTCCTTCCAGGACCCTCCCAGCGGCGCTTTGTTCGATAGCGATCGCTTGGAATCGGTGCTGAACCATCTATTGCAGAATGCTATTGAGGCGGCGGGTATAAACGGTAAAGTATCGTTCCGCTACGTCATGGATGAGAGTTTGACCGTTCTGGAAATCGAGGATGATGGCCCAGGCATGGACGCCGCTTATATCCAAGATCAGTTGTTTAGGCCTCTGGACACCATAAAATCAGACGGATATGGGCTTGGCGCCTATCAAACGCGCGAATTGGTGCGGCAACTGGGCGGACGCCTTGAGGTTGAGAGCAAGATTGGCCAAGGAACGATCATGCGGGTTATGCTGCCAAAGACAAACCTCCAAGAAACGGCCCGAGCAACAGACCACGCAACGCCGATAAGGATTATCCCTGGTGCCTAAGGACAAACAAACACTTTTACTGGTCGAGGACGACCCCGGACTTGGCAGCCAGCTTCGCTGGGCGCTCGACGAATATGAGGTCCATCTGGCGGATAATCGTGAAGACGCCATGGCGGAAATGCGAAAAATCGAACCGAATATCGTGGTTCTCGATCTTGGATTGCCGCCGGACCCGAACGGCGCGACCGAAGGTTTGGCCACCCTTGAGGCAATTTTGGCCTTACGGCCGGGCACGAAAGTTATTGTATCCAGCGGCAATGAAGACCGCGCCAACGCCGTCGAGGCAATCCACCTTGGCGCCTATGATTTTTATCCAAAACCCGTCGATATCGAAGTTTTGAAATTGGTTATCAGCCGAGCCATTCATTTATATAGCCTGGAAGACGAATTTCGGCGTCTACAGGAAACGGGCCCCGAATCGCCCCTTGACGGCATCATCACGGCCAGCCCGGAAATGCTCAAGGCGTGTGAGGCCATCCGGCGGGTCGCGTCCTCCGACGTTAGCGTTCTTCTGACAGGCGAAAGCGGCACTGGCAAGGAAGTGCTTGCCCGAGCGCTGCATGATGCAAGTGTCCGAAGCAAAGAGTCTTTCGTCGCGATAAATTGCGCAGCAATCCCCGAAAACTTGCTGGAAAGTGAATTATTCGGCCACGAAAAGGGCGCCTTCACCGGCGCCGTCAAACAGGCCATCGGCAAGGTTGAACAAGCCAACCACGGCACATTGATGCTTGATGAAATTGGCGACATGCCCCTGGCGTTACAGTCAAAATTATTGCGTTTCCTGCAAGAGCGAAATATCGAGCGAGTCGGCGGACAACATCCAATTGACGTGGATGTACGCGTCGTTTCCGCTACGAACCAGGACCTTCGCGCCATGATCCAGGCGGGGACATTTCGCGAAGACCTGTTTTATCGGATCGAGGAAGTGGGCATCCATATCCCCCCCCGTTCGCGACCGCGAAGGCGACGCAGTGCTGCTGGCCAAGTTCTTCCTAAAGAAATTCGAAACGACCTTGAACAAAAAATTCAACCGCTTTACGAACGACGCCCTCGCCGTCATCGCCAATTATCAATGGCCGGGCAATGTCCGTGAACTCGAAAACAAATTAAAGCGCGCAATGGTGCTGGCGGAAGGAACCGTCATTACGTCGGAAGACCTGGGCCTCGACGCGGCTTCGGCGACGGAAAATTTCCTAACCCTCAAACAAATGCGTGAAAAGACCGAACGCACCGCGATCCTGCAGGCGCTTGAGCTGTCGCGCAACAATGTCTCGGCGGCGTCCAAATTGTTGGGCGTTAGCCGCCCGACACTCTATGATTTGATGAAGACGCTAAATCTTCGCACTTAAATTCCCTCTTATTTAATTCTGAGTATTTTAAGAACGCGCGTTTTAAATTTTGCTTTGGGAGAACTTGTTGATCATGAAGCCTATCTTCGACTCGTCAATCCGGCTTCTGCGCCTCGCCGCGCTAATTTTCGCCATCCATGGATTTGGGCTCACCGCCGCCGCTTTCGCCAACATTAGCGAAGAGTCGATCAAGCTTCACGAAGAAGCGAAGGACTATCTTGTCAAAGGCAATTACAAATCAGCGGTTATCCAGCTTAAAAACGCCATAAGAGCGGATCCAAACAACGTTCAGGCGCGCTTCGACCTCGCCTCGATTTATATCAGGGGCAGGGACGGCGCGTCGGCTGAAAAAGAATTAAAAGCCGCCCGTAAAAGAGGGATGGCGGAAGAGGCGGTCTTACTATTTTTAGCGCAAGCTTATTCGCTCCAAGGCAAAAACCACGAGATCCTGGATGAAATACTCCCCGATGACCGCCCCCCCAGCCTAGCCGCAGGAATCCTCGCCGCGCGCGCCGGCGCTTACGTCGCCCTAAACCGCTTGGGCGACGCCAAGAAATCGCTGGTTCAGGCCGTCGAACTGGCGCCGGAAAACCCTGTGGTTTATGAGGCTCTGAGCCAGGTGCTTCAGGCTGACGGTGATTTAAAGGGGGCCGAGGCTAATATCGATAAAGCGCTTAACCTTTCACCAAGCAAGCCTCGCCTGCTTGTCCGCAAAGCCGGAATTCGACAAGCGCGGGGCGACATCAACCAAGCGATCGTTTTTTACACCAAGGCGCTTGATACCGGTGCGAGCAATACGGCGGCGCATGTTGGACGGGCAAGCGCATTGATCGCGCTCAACAAAGACGATGAGGCCCGTAAGGATATAGATGCGGTTCTAGAGGTTTCACCGAAGAATCCGATCGCCATTTATTTGCAGGCGCTTCTTTTCGCGCGGCATAAGGAATTCGACAAAGCGGCGGAGCGACTTCAGTCCGTCGGCGGCTTATTAGCGGATTACCCACCTGCCGCCTATCTCAATGCGTCATTAAGCTTCGCACAAGGTCGAATTGAACAAGCCCAATCACACATACAGCGCTATCTGGGCAAGCAACCGAACAGCCTGAGAGGCCGGCGCCTGTTAGCGGCCATTCATCTCCGCAAGAAAAATCCCGAAGCGGCAATTAAGATTCTCGAACCTCTGATCAAGTCCTCACCAGACGATAGTCGTCTGCTTACACTTCTCGGCAACGCCTATGTCGCCGATGGTCGGCACACTGAAGCCGCCGAAATTTACCAACGCGTCATCGCCGAGAGCCCAAAAAACACGTCCGCACGCACGCGGCTCGCGTTGACCCACTTGAACACCGGCGACAGCGAAAGCGCGGTCAAGGAATTCGAGACCATTTTAGGCCAGGACCCGGACGCGACTCGGGCCAACCTTCTACTGGTTCTCACCCATTTAAAAAACCGCGATTTCGGCCCTGCGAGCAAAGCCGTCACCGAGTTGAAGAAGCGCATGCCCGACAGTCCTATGCCGCATAATTTTCAAGGGACGATAAATCTGGCGCAAGGTCACACCGCGGAGGCGAAAAAGGACTTCACAGCCGCGCTGACAATACAGCCCAACTTCTTTCCAGCAGCACTCAACCTGGGGGAAATCGAACGTGCGGCGGGAAATTTTGATGGCGCGCGTGGCCTCTACCAAGGAATTCTGAAGGTAAACAACACGCATTTGCAGGCCATGATTCGGTTGGCGCAAATCGAACAATCGCAAAACAACCTTGATGGCGCCGAAAAATGGCTGAAATTGGCCATCGTGAAAAATCCAAAAGCGTCGATACCTCGGCTACGATTGGTGAATTTCCTGCTACTGACAAAGAAATATAAAAAAGCTTTATCCGAAGCTCGTGACTTTTCACAAATTGCTGCGAAAAACCCCGATGCGCTCGACGCCTTGGCGCGCACCCAATTTGCGGCGGGCCAAGAACAAAACGCCGTCGCCACCTACCGTCAGCTCGCCTTGATCGCGCCACGGTCCGCGATTGTATTTCACCGCCTTGGCCGGTCGCTCGCCGCAACGAAAAGTTACCGGGATGCGGCGGAAGCATTGGACCGGGCGATTCAACTCGACGCCAAACTGGACTCCGCGAAACGGGACCGGGTCAGGGTCGAAAATCAGAACAAGGGAATGGAAGCGGCAATCGCCTTAGCAAGCGATATGATAAAAGCCTCTCCGGATGAGGCGACAGGCTATAGCTTGAGCGGCGACCTTTATTTCAGCGGCAAGCGCTTCGTCGAAGCGAGCAAACACTACGCCAAAGCCCTGGAACGGAGCCCAAGCGGAGCGATAGTGGCCAAATTTTATCAAAGCCAGCTTCGCGCCGGCAAGCCAGTCGAGGGCCGCAAAGCTCTGGAAACCTGGATCAAGTCGCATCCAGACGATCACGAAGTTCGGTTTCTCTACGCGTCCGCACTGATTGGGATGAAGGATTTCAAAGGCGCGATTAGCGAAAATGAAGCGCTGTTGGAAAAGTTTCCGAAAAACGCCGCCCTCCTTAACGATCTCGCCTGGTTATATGGCGAAATCAAGGATGAACGCGCCGTACCCTACGCAAATCGCGCCTTTAAGCTACAACCCAAATCCGCCGCAATCGCCGACACATTGGGCTGGTTGCTGTTTCAAGCCGGTCAAATAAAGGAAAGCCTGCCCTACCTCAAAAAGGCTCGTGACGGCGCTCCTGGCCACCCGGAAATCGGCTACCACTACGCTGTTTCCTTATCTGATAACGGGCAAAAGGCCGAAGCGCGCAAAACGATCAAATCGGTCCTGGATACCGGGAAAAAATTCCAGGGCATCAATGAAGCGCGCGCCTTGTACAAAAAGCTTCTACAAAAATAGACACGCACCAAAAAAACAAACCAAGGACCAACACGAATATGACAAGCGTACTCGTCACCGGTGGCGCCGGATATATTGAAAGCCACGTTGCTTTGGCGTTGATAGACGCTGGCTGGAACCCGATCATCCTGGACAATCTGGTGACCGGCAAACGAGAACTTGTTCCCGATGGCGCGCAATTCATCGAAGGTGATATCGGCGACTCGGCGCTTGTCGAAGGGACGATCACAAAAAATAACTGCCGCGCCGTCCTTCATTTCGCGGGATCAACGGTCGTGCCGGAATCGGTTTCCGACCCCCTGAAATATTATGGCAACAATACTTGCGCCAGCCGCAGCCTTATTCAATCGGCGGTCACTGCGGGCGTCGACGCGATGATTTTTTCATCGACGGCGGCGGTCTATGGCGAACCAGACGAACTTCCCATAACCGAGACGTCGCCCACACTGCCGATTAATCCATACGGCGTGTCAAAACTCATGACCGAGTGGATGTTGCGGGATGTCGCTGCGGCGACATCGCTACGGTATGCAGCCCTGCGCTATTTCAACGTCGCCGGCGCGGATCCGGACGGTCGTAGCGGGCAAATGACGCCCGAAGCCACCCATCTTATAAAGGTCGCCTGTGAAACCGCATGCGGAACGCGGGACAGCATCACCATTTACGGCGACGACTATGACACCGAAGACGGCACCGGCGTCCGGGATTACATCCACGTCAGCGACCTTGCCGACGCCCATGTCTCCACGCTTGAATACCTGATGGATGGCGGTGAAAGCACCGTGATGAACTGCGGGTATGGACGCGGCTATTCGGTTAAACAGGTGATTGATATGGTGGCCGCGGTGTCGGGTATCGAAATGCCTGTCCAGATGGGGCCGCGCCGTCCCGGCGATTCAGGCTCCGTTTACGCGGCATCCGACAAGATTAGAAATAAATTGGGCTGGATGCCGAAACACGACGATTTGGAAACAATCGTCGCATCGGCGTACCATTGGGAACGAAAAATCAGCGGCGGTTGACGCTGCGCTCCGGGCCCCGTAGCTAGTGAAATTCATAAAGATAGAGCAGATTCACGACGTCAATAGGACGCGCGAAATACGTCCTATTGACGTCGATCTGTTCTAGAGCGTGTCTCGGTTATTCGGAACCACTCAGACGGCCTGACAAGGTTTTCGGCAAGGAATGTGCGTTGCCGCGATGCGGACGCATCGCAAGACGTACGCGACGATGTCCGAAA
>JABJJH010000648.1 GCA_018660965.1 Rhodospirillaceae bacterium
CATCGGTGCTGCCATCGTCAACGATAACCAGAGGCGGCGCCTGCGGAAAGGTTTCAAGCAGCGGGGCCGTTGCGCGGATAAACGCCGCCGCACCGACCGATTCGTTGAACATAGGGACAACAACCGCGAACCGGGTATCCGAATCGCCGTCTTTTAGCGGTAAAGTATTCGTGTTCATGCCTGCCGTTTTAAGCCCGTGAAATTTTGTACGATTGCACAAAAACTTCCGTATGCGCCGCTGGAATCTGGCGTAATGTCTGGTGACATTCTAGTACAGGCTGCTTGAAATACAATGAAGTCGAACCCCGGAGACGACATCTCTTTCTTGAGGCGCTCGTTCGATATTGGTAGACTAAAATCCAGGATCGGGTTTACCTTGGATAAGGCGCGAATCGGGTTTTTGGAAGCCTCTCTGCAACGACACTACCGTGGCGGTGTATATTGGTCGTCACGGCAGGCAATCGAGGGCTATCCGGGACGCGCGGGGCACACAGCTTCGCTGAAAATTAGCTTGACCATAAGGTCGGAACAGACGCATTTGAGCGCGGGAGCGCCCAAGTGTCAGGGTGTCTGAAGAGAGGTGAGTTGCGATGGCGAAGGTTTTGGTCGTTGGGGGCGCAGGATATATTGGCGGCGCTCTAACAGATCAATTAATTGATGCGGGCCACGATGTGCGTATCTTCGATAATTTGTTGTTCGAAGAACGCTATTTAAAACCGGTGGAATTTATCTTTGGGGATGTTCGTGACGCCGCCGCGCTAAAACCCCATATGAACTGGGCTGACACGGTTGTCTGGCTGGTGGGTCTGGTGGGCGACGGCGCCTGCTCGCTTTACCCAAGATTGACCGAAGAACTGAATATCGAATCGGTGAATTGGTTGGTGCGGAATTTCGACCGGCGCATAATCTTCATGTCGACATGTTCGGTTTATGGGGCGCAAGACGGAATTTTAACGGAAGAGTCGCCGTTTGATCCGCTATCCTTGTATGCCCGCAGCAAGGTCGAAGGCGAAAAAATTCTTGGAGACCGGGCCATTTATTTTCGCCTGGGCACACTCTTTGGCCTTGGTGACACGTATTCGCGAATTCGGTTGGATCTGGTGCTGAATCTTCTAACGGTCAAGGGCTGTCTTTACAAACGCATGAGCGTCTATGGCGGCAATCAATGGCGTCCGCTCCTCCATGTTCGCGACGTTGCGGGCGCGGTTGTCAAGAATGTCGATTCGACCCTTGTGGGGCCGTACAATCTCCACACGGAAAATCTGATGATTACCGACCTGGCGGAGCGTATTCAGAAATATGTTCCTGACGCCACCGTCGAGAAAACCACGCTAAAATTCGAAGATTCGCGCAATTATAAAGTCAGCAGTGACAAGGCGCGAAACACATTCGGATTTGATCCCCAATTGACGCCGGACGATGGCATTCAAGAAATCCAAAGGCTGGTCACGCAAGGTCGCGTTCAGGACGCCAGTTCACCGCGATATTCGAATACCGATTTTTTGCGCCCGCTTTTTGCGCCCCAGCAGAGCCCGTTGGGCGGTGAGATAATTCCCCCTGTCTGGCAAGCGAGGTAGCCGTGCCCAAGGAACCGATGATATTGAATGGAAAAATCGCTGTCGACGACAGGGGTGAAGTTGGCTTCGTAAACGACTTCGATTTCGCCGAGGTAAAGCGGTTCTATACGGTCGCTAACCACCAGAGCGGTTTCGTGCGGGCGTGGCATGGACACCGGCATGAAGCGAAGTACGTGACGGCGGTTCACGGCGCGTTCCTAGTCTGTTGCATCAAGATTGACGATTGGGACGACCCTGCGAGCGATTTGCCTGTAACCCGCTATATTCTAAGCGATAAAACGCCGGCGGTCATCTATGTTCCCGCAGGATACGTGAACGGATTCAAGTCCCTGACGGACGGTGCCAAGCTCATGTATTTTTCGACATCCAGCCTTGAGGACTCCGGGAACGATGACATCCGTTTCCCGGCCCAGAAATGGAATCCTTGGGTGGTCGAGGAACGTTAATCAATGACTGAATTAAGTATCATAATGCCGTGTCAGAATGATGCGCGGACCCTTGAAGGCGCGCTAGATGCGCTTGATGCGTCAGTCACGCATTCGTCGTTGAACGTTGAAACGCTCATCGTCGACAACGAAAGCGAAGATGAGACGCAACAATTAGCGCAAGGTTTCGTTAAGAAGTTTCCGGCGCTGCATATTCGGATTTTTGCTCGAAAACGCCTGCATCCGGGATTCGGCTCGGTCGTCCGTTATGGTATGGCCTACGCCAATGGCGGGTATTGCGCCCTGGTTTCCGCCGATGGCATGGACCCGGTCGAGTTGCTGCCGGATTTTGTCAAACAACTGCGCTCCGGAACGCAGCTTGTGCAATGCACGCGCTATATCCGTGACGACGA
>JABJJH010000650.1 GCA_018660965.1 Rhodospirillaceae bacterium
AAAGCTGTCCGGCTTCATCAACCCCAATTCCCGCGCCCCGACCAGCCCGCGCGACCGGTCGCTCAGCACCAGATGAATGCTGATTACGTCGGCAGTGGCGAACAATTCGTCTTTCTCGACCCGCCGCGCGCCCGCTTCCGCCGCCCGTTCATCGGTCAGATTCTGGCTCCACGCAATCACGTCCATGCCGAACGCCACGCCGACCTTGGCGACCGCTTCGCCCAGTTTGCCAAGCCCCAGCAGGCCCAGCGTCTTGCCCATGAGATCAAGCCCCAGATGGGGCTGCCATTCGCCATTCCGCAT
Source organism: Rhodospirillaceae bacterium (assembly GCA_018660965.1). GTDB lineage: Bacteria > Pseudomonadota > Alphaproteobacteria > UBA8366 > JABJJH01. The sequence goes on from JABJJH010000650.1 coordinate 304, forward strand.
GGAGCGGTCGTCCTTGGGCAAATTCTTCATCAACCCCAAAATCAGCGCCCAGGTCAGTTCAGACGTCGGCGACCCGCCGCCCTGCGTGCCGCAAACGGTGACGCCCCGGGCCTTGGCCGCGTCCAGATCGAAGGACCGGTTGCGCATGCCCGTGGTGATCAGCAGCTTTAAATTGGTCAGCCGGTTAATCAGGCTGCCGGGCATGGGCGTGCGTTCGCGCATGCACACGATCACCTCGAAATCCGCCAGTGCGGCGGCGATGGCGTCCTCGTCGCCAATCGGGCCGTTGAAAACCGTGGTCGCGGCGTCAAGGCGGCCCCAGTCCGCAAGATCGAGCGCCACATTTTGATAATCGTCCAGAATCGCAATTTTCATGGCCGTATTCCTCCCGTTGTTCTTTTACGTGTTGTTCGTCCCGCGTCACCACGGTGCGAATGCTAACCCCGCCGCCCTTTTTCAGTATGCATGGGTTAGCATGCGTTATCATTCCGGCAAATTCACCCCCCGCTTGGCGAGTAGCCGTGGAATAGGCATATAATCATATAAATTGGAATATCAAGTATTCCATCATAAAAAAAATTAGACTATTTATGGGTCGTCCGCCAACCCGTTCATCCCCCCGGTTCCAGGGTGTTGTCTTTACGGCTTTATTGTCGGCGGCGCCCAAATTTTTGCTGAGCGAGATCAGCGCCGATCAGGGCTAAGACGACAACGGCCCACACAATAAGAAATGCCGTGCTGGGGTCGCCGTCCCAACGAATGTGCGCCAACAAATCGCCGGTTTGGGCCTTTCCGGAAAACGAGACGCCGCCCGCATGTATCGGGCCGAAGGGAAGCCATGCGGTCAACACCCATCGAAAATACCGCTCCGGATTCAAGGACCGCACCAGCAACAATACAGCAATGCCGACCCCAATGACGATGCTGGTGCCGAGGCGCCATTCGCTCCAACCAAAAGGCAGCAAAACCAAGGTCACCAGCATCGCCGCTAGGCTGCAACCGATCGATATCGAAGACCACGAAGTTTTGGACGTTTCCTCAGAAGGTTTGCCGGGGTCTTTTGGCCCTGCGTCCGGTTTGCGGGGCATATATCGCTTGCGACCGTCGAGGATTGGCCCCGCCCCGGCGGGGCCGTCCCGTTCCCGGCGGTCCCTGTAACCCCGTCCGTCATCGCGGACGCCTTCCAGCAACTCTCGCACGGCATATTCCCGGTCGGCGTTTATCGGCAAAAACTCATGCGCCGCGCCTTTTGTGTCCTCCAACCGCCGCAAATGTTCATACGGGACATCAAATTCCGGCTGGTCTGTCAACGGCACACGGGCCGACGGCCCGGTTTCCGGAAACAACTCGTGGACGATTTCGAGATAACGGCGCACGGCGTTGAGCGCCGCTCTGCCCCGGCCCGCCGCGCCATCGACCATAATATCCACCTGCCGGTCGCCCAGATCGGCGCGTATCAAGACTGGACAGCCCTCAATGGACAGGACGGCGCCTGTTTGCCATCTGGTTGGCGGCTCGGTCAGATCACGATGGGCTTCGACGATGAAGCGGGCAAAAAAGGCGCTGGGCAAAAGTTCGTAGCGATACCGGAACCGGATCGATGTGTTGGGCCAATTGTCATAGAAGGGCGCGTTTGACGGAAGCGCGCGGGGGACAAGATATCGCTCGTCACCACCCGATTGAAGCCGCGCCGCCAATCCAATATCCGGGTCGGTCATCATGTCGAGGATGAATTCGTGCCGTTCCGGGGGATATTTTTCGGCGTCGAGCCAATCGGATAACTGGGATTTTGAGAATTCACCCGGCACGGGGTCCATGGCCGCCTTTTCCAGCACCGGGTAAATGGCCGCCGTCAACCAATTCGGGTCCAGAAGCGTGATTTCCCGCTTGACTGCCGGCGCATCGCGTTCAAGCCCATGGGCGACAACAGTGCCCAAATCGTTCAACAGGCGAAGCAGCGCCCGCTGTTCGTCCGGGTCGGTAATTCGATCATTATCATCCTGACCGTCCAGACACAGGGTTTCGAAAGTGGCCAATGTGAGAATCGAACGTTCATCTGCAAGCTGCGCAACGGCGTCTTTGACGCGGCGCCAACCTGCCGGGATCGTATCTTGCACATGCGTCAGTAGCGTTTTGTCGGCAAGGGTTTCGGCGATCAAGGCGCGCAGTTCAAGGACGCGCTTTCGGGATTCGTCGTCATCATTGCAGGACAACCGTAGGAAGCCGACGATATTTGGATAGTCCGCGCGGAGACTGGTCTCATCGTCCTTGCGGATATAAGGCTTGTCGACATCGCATTTGCTGACGACGACGATCACGGGGCACTGGCTGCTTTTGTCCCGGATCGTCTTTAACCATTCATGGACCTTTGGCGCATCGTCTTCGAAACGGTTTTGCAACAACAGAATGTAAAGACTCCGTTCCGTCAGGAAGAAACGATGCGTGCCCCGCATGATTTCCTGCCCGCCGAAATCCCACACATTCAATTGAATGTCGCTGCCGTCCGGTGTCCATTCCTGCGTCTCGATCTTGTCCAGAATGGAAATTCCTGGCGTTTTTTCTTCATCCGGGTCACGGGGTTGCATATGAACCATGAACCGGACCAGTGATGTCTTCCCAACGCCTTCGTCACCGACAATAAGTAGTTTCGCCTCGTTCAGGGGCTGTAAGGATTCCTCGTCCTCGGACAGGACATAACGCCGATAGGACGCCAGTAGCGCCCGCGCGTCCGACGTTTGCCAGACTTCCGGCGGCATCAGAGCTTCGAGATTATTGTTGTTGGACAGCACCAACCTATTTAATTGGTTTGCGGTTCGACTTGATATTGAATCGAAGAATTTTCGCACGCCTTGGGGCTCGATATTGTTATCAGCTAGATAAAGCGATGTGAGGCCGGTCAACACCGCCAGCGCTTCGACGCCGGAATCGCCGATCTGGTTATTGTCTAGATCCAGAAATGTGAGCCCGGTTAACCTCGCCAGCGCTTCGGCGCCGGAATTGCCAATCTGGTTATTCCATAGATGAAGGGAGGTGAGGCCGGTCAACGCCGCCAGCGCTTCGGCGCCGGAATCGCCGATCTCGTTATCGTTTAGATGAAGCGATGTG
>JABJJH010000266.1 GCA_018660965.1 Rhodospirillaceae bacterium
GGGCGTGATGTTGATGGTGATGTTTCCGGTGTCCGGTCGTGTTGCCGACCATGTGCCGGCGCACATACCGATCATGGCGGGGCTCTTGTTCTTTGCGGCAGGCGCGCTTTTGATGTCCGGCGCCGACGTCAACACGGCGTTTTGGAGCGTCGCCATCTTCACCATGGTTGGGCGTTTCGGCATGGCGTTGATCATGCCGCCGCTGGTGTCGTCGGCCCTGAAAACATTGCCCCCGGAAGATCTTAGTCGTGGGTCGGGGGCGTTAAATTTTATCCGTCAGCTGGGCGGGTCCTGTGGTATCAACATTCTGGTCATCTGGATGGAGCAACGCACGCAGCTCTATAATGATGTGTTGACCGCGACACAAACGCCGGCGAACACGGCCAGCGTGGAATGGCTTGCGCGGGTGCGAGAGTTGATGAATGCAGGCGGTGTTCCCGAAGCGTTGCATCAATCCGGCGCGCTTCATTATCTGGGTAGTGTGGTGGAGGCTCAAGCGGGTACACTAGGGTTTCAAGACGGGTTTATATTCATCGCGGGGGTTTTCATTTGCGCGTTGATTCCGACTTGGATATTGAAACGGGCGAGGTAGGCACGATGTTTAAACGGATTCTTTTAGCCTATGACGGGTCGCCGGAATACCGATCCGGCTTGCGCCAGGGTGCGGATTTAGCGCAATTTGTCGGCGCCGAAGTTCATTTGCTGGCGATCATCACGCCGTCGACCAGCCTGCCGATCGCGGGCGGGGTGAACCCGTCCGATCTGGTCGACGAGGAACAAAAGGAAATCCAGGCCATTCTCGAAGAAGGCGTGGAGCGGTTACGCAAGCGCGGCATCAAGGCGGAAGGCCGCGTCGGGTTTCGCGATCCGGTCGATGAAATCGCCGCGACCGCGCGGGACATCAAGGCGGATTTGATTGTCGTGGGTCACCGTCGGCGCGGCCCCTTACAAAGCTGGTGGCGCAAATCCATGTCGAAATCGCTGTTGTCGGTCGCGCCCTGCAGCGTATTGGTGTCCTATCTGCCCGGCGTCGCCGACGATGACTAAAAATGTCGGCTAAAGCGTAATTTTCAAACATCAAAGGACCGAGCGAATGACGAGTAAGCTCTTCGAACCCATCACAATGCGCGGCGTTACGCTGCCCAACCGCATTATCCTGTCGCCGATGTGTCAGTATAGCGCCTGGGAAGGTAACGCCACCGATTGGCATATGATGCATCTGGGTGGATACGCGCTGTCGGGTCTGGGGCTGGCCATTACCGAAGCCGCCGCCGTTGAGCCGCGTGGGCGCATCACGCAGGACTGCTTGGGTCTGTATTCCGATGACAACGAAGAAGCGCTGCGCCATGTGGTTGCATTTTGTCGCCGCCACGGCGGCGCGTCGATGGGGATTCAACTCGCCCATGCGGGCCGCAAGGCGTCCTCGTATCGGCCCGGCGAAGGCAGGGGGCCCCGTCCCGCCGGTGATCGCGCCTGGCAAACCGTCGCCGCCTCCACGGTTCCAGCGGATGACGGTTGGCCGTCGCCAACCATGCTGGACGAAGCGGGCATGGCCGAGGTGAAACAGGCGTTTGTCGACGCCGCAATCCGCGCCGCGCGTATCGGTTTCGATGTGATAGAGCTGCATTGCGCGCACGGTTATTTGCTGCACACCTTCCTGTCGCCCTTGTCCAATACGCGCAACGACAGCTATGGCGGCAGCCTGGAGAACAGGATGCGCTTTCCGCTGGAAGTATTCGATGCGGTGCGCGCCGTTTTCCCCGAAGACAAACCCATTGGCGTTCGTCTTTCCGCGACCGACTGGGCCGATGGCGGCTGGGACCTCGACGGATCGGTCGCCTTGTCGGCGGCGTTGAAGGAACGCCAATGCGACTACATTTGCGCCTCCAGCGGCGGGCTGGTTTCCTATCAGAAGATCGAGCTGAAACCCGGCTACCAAGTTCCCTTCGCCGCTGAAATCCGCGAGAAAACAGGTATTGCGACCATGGCGGTCGGGTTGGTCACGGATCCCGTTCACGCCGAATCGATCATCGCGGACGGCGCCGCCGATATGGTCGCGCTGGCCCGTGGGCTGCTCTACAACCCGCGCTGGGCGTGGCATGCGTCCGATGTCCTCAACGTCGAACGGCCCTATATCCCGGAACAATATTTTCGCGGACAACCCGAACGCGCGTAAAACTTACGTCTTGGACGCGACCGACTTGATGAGCGCGTGACTGACCGGGTCTTCCAGTAACGCGGTCAAACCGAAATGCGCGGGTTCGGGCCAGGCGCCGAAGTCGAACCAGTCGAAGGCCTGGGTTTCCCAGTTCAGGTTCGGCGTGAATTCGCGTCGCACCACGGCCAGGAAATTATGGTACTCGAACCCGGATTCGTGCCGGAAAACGAATAGCGGCGTTAAATCCACCGGTTCGTGATAACCGGCTTCCTCGCTGACTTCGCGGCGCACCGCGTCGATGGGCGTTTCCCCCGCGTCGACCGCGCCGCCCCAGGTGCCCCACGTGTTTGGTTGCTGGCAATGTTCCGAGCGATGCGGAATGAGAACGCGCCCGGTTTCAACCGCCAGGAACAGGCACCCGGCCGCCGAGCGGCCCCAGAACCCGGTTTCCTGCAGCGCCCGTTTGTGTTCTTCCGTGCTCAAAATACCGCCGCGCCGCGCGCGTCCCCGAATTCAGCGATCCAAAAGGCGTAGCCCGGCCCGCGCCAGATCAGCAACGGGCTGCCGTCGTCAAGCGCCTGACGTTCCTGCGGCTCGCCCCAGATCGACACATAATGGTCCAGCGATTTGACCGATCCGATAATTTCGTCCGCCGCCGCCGCAATGCCTTCGACATCGCGCAGCCAGTTCGCCATCACTTTAAATTGCGCGTCGCTTAACAACCTGCATCTCCTTTGTCTCACCGGCGCGGTGGGTAGTTTAATCGGCGATTCGGTTCGGGGCCAGCGTTGCGAATCGGATTGTTTTCGCGTAAGCGAAGGGCGCGGAATTTACCAGTATGATGGAATGATACATGTTCAAGACACTCGACGATATTGACGCGAATGGCAAACGGGTCCTGCTGCGGGGCGATTTGAACGTTCCCATGCGCGATGGGCGCGTCACCGACGCCACGCGAATTGAACGGCTCTTGCCGACCATCACCGAACTGGCCGAGGCGGGCGCGAAGGTTATCGTCCTGTCGCATTTCGGTCGGCCCAAGGGTGAAGTGGTCGCGGACATGTCGTTGCGTCCGGTTTGCGACGCCTTGAAAGTGGCGCTGGGGCAATCGGCGCTGGGGTCGCGCCGTGTCGTCTTCGCCAGCGATTGTATCGACGCGCCCGCCCGCGATGTCGTCGATAGTCTGGCGCCGGGCGATGTGGCGTTGCTGGAAAATCTTCGCTTTCA
>JABJJH010000652.1 GCA_018660965.1 Rhodospirillaceae bacterium
GGAAGGGGCGGTCGGTACGGTGATTTTGACCATTCAGTCCGGCGTTCCCGTCGCGCGCATCGAATTGCTGGATTCCGTCCAGATGGACGCGTGCATCAAATATTCCAACCTCGAAGGATTCGAGGCGAAGCACACCCTGTTTTTTGAATTCCACGGGTCGCCGTCGTCTGTTGAGGAACAGGCGGAGTTGGTGAAATCGATTTCCGACGATTACGGCGGCGGCGGATTCCAATGGACCACGAACACCGAAGAACGGAACAAGCTGTGGCAAGCGCGGCACGACGCCTATTATGCGGCCATGGCGATGGTTCCCGGCAAGCGCGGGATCGCCACCGACGCCTGCGTTCCCATATCGAAACTTGCCGAATGCATCCATGAAACCCGCGTCGATATCGAAAAAACCGATCTTATTGCACCGATTGTCGGTCATGTCGGGGATGGTAATTTTCACCTTGTGCTGATCATCGACCCGGATGACCCGGACGATATGTCCCGGGCCAAGGGATTGATCGAACGATTGAACATGCGCGCCATCGCCATGGGCGGCACCTGCACCGGCGAGCATGGTATTGGCTTGGGGAAAATGGACTTTCTGGTTGCCGAACATGGCGAGGCGGTAAGCCTGATGCGGTCGATCAAGCAGGCGCTTGATCCCGAAAACATCATGAATCCGGGGAAAATGCTGCGGATGTGAAGACAATCCGTGGACTGTCTCTAAAATCACTGCCCTGTATCCGAGAGTTGGGCGTTCGTTATTCGGGAGTCGCGTTGCGTGAAGAAAGTACTGGTTCTCTTAGGCGGCTTTTTTGTGCTGTTGGTCGCGGCTGTTCTGATCGGGCCCGGTTTTATCGATTGGAATGCTTATAAGAGTGAAATCACCGAAGCGGTGGAAACAGCCACGGGGCGCCAATTATCGATTGACGGTGATTTAAAATTCGCCGTCCTGCCGACGCCGGCGTTGCGGGCGAGCGGCGTGCGGCTTTCCAATATCGACGGCGCCCAATCACCGGACATGTTGACGTTAAAGGATGTTCGGGTTCGCGTCTCCATCGCCGATTTGTTTCAGGGCCGAATTGCGGTGGAGCGCATTCAACTGATTGAACCGGTGATCGCGCTGGAGGTCCTGGCCGATGGGCGCGCCAGTTGGGATATCGCCCCGATTTCCGCCGCCGCCACCGCGGACAGCGCAAAGGCCGACGAAGGTCAGGACGCATCCGGCGTCGCCATATCGCTGGCGAGTTTGACCATCACCGATGGCGTTTTGAGTTATCGCGACGGCGCCGGGATCGAACGCATCGAAGGGGTGAACGCGGAAATCACCGCCGATTCGTTGCAGGGGCCGTTTACCGCGACCTTGTCCGCCATCGTTCGCGGTTTGCCCGTCGAAGCGACTCTGCGCGCCAATTCGATCCGCGCCAATCAACCGATTGGATTAAACGCCACGTTCGGCGTCGCCGATCTCGATTCGCGCGTCACATTTTCCGGTCAGGTGAACAATCCCGGCCCGGCGGCGTCGCTGGATGGAAAGTTGAGCGTCGAGGGCGCGAACGCGGCGGAAGCCATCCGGCGCATAACGGGGAGTGGGGGGACGGCGATCCTGGCGCGACCCTTTTCGCTATCCAGCGTTGTTTCGGCGTCCCAAAAACTGGCCGCGTTAAACGATATCGCGGTGCGATTGGGCGACGTTTCGGCCACTGGCGCGGTTAATTTGGGGTTTGGGGACACCCTCGATCTCGATATTGCGGTGTCGGTGAACAAGTTCGACCTTGACGCCTTTTTGGCTTCCGCGACGTTGAACGCGGAACCGGGGAAGACGGCGGCGGGGTCTGAAAAAGCGACGGCGACGGCGGAATCGTCGAAAGCCGCGCCGGTTGCGCTACCTGAAAACGTGAACGCCACGCTGGATTTGACGATTGATGTCTTGCGCTACAATCGGGGCGTCGTGCGTCAAGTCGGGCTGCGCGCAGCTATGTCGAACGGATCGATAACGCTGGACCGGGCGTCGGCGCTGCTGCCCGGCGGGTCAGATGTCTCGGCGTTGGGCTTTCTGCAGATTGTTGACGGGGCGCCCCTGTTCGAAGGGGAGATCGCGGCGGCGTCGGACAATCTGCGCGCCGTGTTCGATTGGCTGTCGATTGATACGCACGGCGTTTCAAATGATCGTCTGCGCGGATTTTCCTACGCCAGTAAAATCAAGGCGACCCCGGAAAGCGTTGAAATCCCCGACATCAACCTTCGTCTCGACGCCAGCACGATGACCGGCGCCTTGGCGTTGGCGATCCGTGAGCGACCGGGCCTTGGACTGCGGCTCGCCATCGACCGGATAAACCTGGACGCCTATTTGCCCAAATCCCGACGGAACCAGGCGGCGCCGAAGACAAATTCGGGCGTGGCGAAAGCCAAACCGGGCGCGGGGGAAAACCCGCCTGCGTCCGGCGCCAATGGGCTGGCGCTGCTCGATACGTTCGACGCTAATTTCGACGCGAGCGTGGGGCGGCTCACCGTTCAGGGCGCGACCCTTCGGAAGCTGCACGCGGAAGGATTGTTGGTGGGCGGCGACGTGAATTTTAGCACATTGCGGGTCGCCGATGCGGTGGGCGTCGCGGCGACGCTTCGCGGCGACGTGCGTGGATTAGGCGGTACGCCCGCCATTGCGCTGGATTTCGATGTTACGGGAAAGGATTTGAGCCAAACCTTCCGGTGGCTGGGCGTGAAGCCGCCCTTGACGCCGAAGCAGTTGGGCAAAGTCACGGCCAAGGGTCGTCTCGACGGTGGCTTGAAGGCGCTGTCTTTCAAGGCGTCGATCATCGCGGCGGGAAGTAAAATCGCCCTGAACGGCGCGTTGAAGGATATCGCCGGCGCGCCGAAAATAGCGATTGGCGCGCGCATCGATCATCCTGATTTAACCAAGGCGGTTCGATTGTTCGCCCCGACGTTCAAACCGGCGGCGTCGAATTTGGGCGCCGTCGCCGCCGCCTTCCGCATGACGGGAAATGCGACGGGGCTCGACATTACCGAAATTGACGCGGCGTTGGGGCCGGTCACAGTGGCGGGGTCGATGTCGGTGGGTCTTGGCGGACCGCAACCCCGGATCAAGGCGACGCTTGAAACCGGTGAAGTTCTGACCGATCTATTCCTGCCATCCCGGAAACCGGCTGATACGGCGCGGAACCGGCAGCGTAAGGCGAATGGATTGTCGTCCAGCGCCGCGACGGCGGGTGGTTCGGGAGGCGGGGCGGCGAACCCGCGGTGGTCGCGCGAAAAGATCGATCTGTCGGGCCTGAAGGGCGTCGATGCGGACGTCACATTGACCATGGCGGGTCTGATTGTGGACCGGATCCAGCTCGATAAACCACACGTCGTATTCAAGCTGAAAGGCGGTCGGTTAAACGTCGAGAAATTCAACGCCGGTGTGCTGGGGGGCGCGGTGTCCGGCGCGGGGGTTATCGATTCAGCGACGACGCCGCCGACCTTCACCGCCGCGCTGCAGGCGCGCGACGTGAACAGTCGCGACATCCTGGCGATGGCTGGCGCGCCCGCTCGCGTGTCCGGTCCCATCTCGGTTGAATTTTCCGGCGCGGCGTCGGGCGCCACCGAGGCCGATCTTATCACGGCGTTGAATGGATCCGCTCGGCTTGGTGGTCTCATCCAGGTGCAGGTGAGTCGGGAGGAGCGTTCGGCGGCTGACGCCTTGAACATCGCGTCGGCGCTGTTCGGGAAAAAGGTCAAGGAGCTGGGGCAGGTCGGGGGCGCTTCGCGTGTTTTGTTCGATGCGTTCGGCAAAAAACCGGCGACCTTGAGCGGCGATTTGTCGATCAGCAACGGCGTTGTGACGACCCGAAACGGGCGGCTTGCCGGTGCGGGCGCATTTGCGTCAATCGCGGGCGCGGTCGATTTGCCGGCATGGCGCATCGATTCTCGAACTTCGATGTTCCAGGACGGCGGTTCAGCGCCGCTGATTTATTTCGATGTGAAAGGTTCGCTGGATACGCCCAGCATTAAGCCGGGCGGCGACATTCTGAAACAGCGCGCCCCGGCGACGGACGCGAAGAAATCGAACCCGTTGCAGCAAGTGCTGCCGGGGTTGTTGGGCGGGAAGGGCGCGTCGGAAAAGCCCAAGGCCAAGGACCTTATCCGGGGCCTTCTAAAGGGGCTTGGCGGTTAGGCGGCGGTTAACTCGCAGGGGGGTGCGCCTGTTCGAGGGCGGTTTGCAGATTGCGCAGAACGAACAGGCGGATCGCGCTGGACAAATTTCCGAAGCGTTGCTTGTCAATACCGGTGATAATCTGATTGACGGTTTGGCCGCGTGCGCTGGCTTCGGCTTTTAACGCCTCCCAAAAGGCGTTTTCCAGAGAAACGCTGGTGCGGTGTCCCGCGATCACGACGGATCGTTTTCGCATTTCACCCGGATTTGCATACTCGTCGCCCTGCGCCCGACGCCGTGGCGACCGAGTACTACGATCTGGCGGTGCTTGCATGGTGAAGGTGACCTCCCTACGGAGAAAACTATACATCCCGCCGGGCCTTTCCGGCAATCAACGTGCGTCGTATACGTTGCGTCGTCACGGATTTTTGAATGAATTACGGTAGCACAAATAAATCAGATTTCGCGAAAAAAAACAAACCCTTACCATAATACCCGTATTGCTACCCTGATACCTCTTCACATCGATCTTGCGCGAACGCAGCGACCGCCGCCACGGCTTCATCAATGTTTTGCGCTTCGGTGCGTCCGGACGCCTTGCGGGGCTTGAACCCGTGGTCGCCATCCTCCAGCCAATGCAGACGAATGGATGACGACAATTCATACGTAGTCACGTCGTCGATGGTTCCAAGAGGGTCCCTGGTCCCTTGGCAAATTAACGTGGGCGTTCGTAAGGCCGCGAGATGTTCGGTTCGGGTCTTCTCGGGGCGCCCCGATGGATGGAAGGGATAGCCGAGCGCGACCAGGCCCAAAACGCCCGCCTCGTCCGCGACCAGGCTGGCGACGCGTCCACCCAGGGATTTCCCGGCGATAACCAACCTTTCGGCTCCGAGTTCGGCGATAACGTCTCGCCATGTTTGCGCTAGAACCGGAAGCCGGTCCGGCGGGCGGCGTTTTCCGGTATCCTGGATTTTGTCCATGTAGGGAAAATTGAAGCGCGCCACACGATAGCCCCGCGCCGCCAGTCCCGTCGCGACATGGGCCATGAACGGGGCCTCTCGCGACAACCCGGCGCCATGGGCGAGCGCGATGGCGACGGGGCTATTCGAAGGGCCGTCGAACAACAATTCAGGGGTCTGGCTTGGCATCGCTCGGGTTCCTGACGGTGAATTTCGCGAAATTCTTGGTAAATAAAAAATTAGGACGTAAAGGCTCCGTTAACTTTCTTACACTAATCGTATCCTACGAATTATAGTTTATTGAACGTCGCGTTTGGGTTTTAGCGCGATCTTGAGGCGAGGGAACCAAAATGAATGATATAGCGGTCGTGGTCCAGGACGATGGCCAACGCGTCGACGAAGAACAGTTCGTTACGATGACGGTTGATGGGCAGACCTTTGGGATACCCATTTTGACGGTTCAGGATATCGTGGAGGCGCGTCAAATTACGCCGGTGCCGTTAGCGCCGTCGGCGATCGCCGGAGTGATGAACCTGCGCGGCCGGATTGTGACGGTTATTGATTTGCGCCGGTGCCTTGGTCTCGATGAAGAATTCGAAGGTTCGAATGCGATGGGCGTGACCGTCGAATATCATAATGATTTGTATACCCTGCTTGTCGATACAATTGGCGATGTCCGGAGTTTGCATCACCGGGATTTTGAAAAAGCGCCGGTGACGGTGAAGGAAAACGTACGAACGCTCTCGACGGGCGTTTATCGTCTCGACGGCGATCTTCTGGTCGTGCTTGACGTCGATCGCGTGCTTGATGCGGAACGATTGGTGAAAACCCCACCGGTTGTGCTGAAGCGCCGAAAATCGAAGGACGAGAAAAAACCCGAAGATCAGGATACGTCCAGCGCGAACGAGGCGTCCGACGATTCGTCGGAGGACGATACGTCGACCGAGGATGCGCCGTCACGGCCCAAAGTCAAAAAGGCCCCGGAACCTAAAGCCGCCGCCGCCAAGGAAGATAATGTCGTTCCGCTCAAGAAGGCGGAGGAGGCCGCCCCCGCTGCGCCAACCGGACCATTGTTCGAGCGTATCGGCGGGGACGCGGCGGTCGAAGCCGCGGTCGACCTCTTTTACGGGAAGGTAATCGGCGATCCCGATCTGAAGCCGTTCTTCGATGGCGTCGACATGGACAAGCAATCATTCATGATGCGCTTGTTCCTGACCGGCGTGTTCGGCGGCGTACAGGCTTATAACGGGCGGTCGCTGCGCGAGGCGCACAAACCTCTGGTCGAAGAACAAGGTCTCAATGGCGGACATTTCGACAAGGTCGCGGGACACCTACAAGCGACGTTGCAGGACCTGTCGGTGCCGAGTGACATCATCGGCGAGGTGATGACCCTGGCGGCCAGCACCCGCGACGACGTGCTCAATCTATAAGGCTATAAGGCTCGTTTTATAGCGCCTTGAAGAAGTCATTGCCTTTGTCGTCCATGACGATGAAGGCGGGGAAATTCTCGACCTCGATCCGCCAGATCGCCTCCATGCCCAAATCCTCGAAGTCGAGAACCTCGACTTTACGGATGCAATCCTGCGCCAGTCGCGCGGCCGGGCCTCCGATGGAGCCGAGATAGAAGCCGCCGTGTTTCTGGCACGCCTGACGAACGACGTCGGAGCGGTTGCCCTTGGCCAGCATGATCATGCTGCCGCCGGCGTCCTGGAATTGATCCACGAAGGAATCCATCCGCCCGGCGGTGGTCGGGCCGAACGAGCCGGACGCCATGCCTTCGGGGGTTTTCGCCGGTCCGGCGTAATAGATCGGGTGATCCTTGAAATATTGCGGCAACGGTTCGCCGGCTTCCAGCTTGGCGCGGAGGCGGGCGTGGGCGCTGTCCCGCGCGACGATGATCGTGCCGTTGAGCGCCAGGCGCGTCTTGATGGGGTATCGCGTCAACGTGCCCAGGATGTCGCTCATCGGTTGGGAAAGGTCGATATCGACGACCTCGCCGCCTAAATTTTCGCTAACCGTGTCGGGCAGAAAGCGCGCCGGATTGGTTTCCAATTGTTCCAGGAAAACGCCGTCGGCGGTAATCTTGCCAAGCGCCTGACGGTCTGCGGAACACGAAACGCCAATGCCGATGGGCAGGCTGGCGCCGTGCCGGGGCAACCGGATGACGCGCACGTCATGACAGAAATATTTACCGCCGAATTGCGCGCCGATGCCGATGCTCTGGCTTATGTCGAAGAGTTGCGCTTCAAGATCGACATCGCGATAGGCTTGGCCATGGTCGCCGCCGGTGGTGGGCAGTCCATCCAGATAACGGGTGCTGGCCAGTTTCACGGTTTTTAAATTCAACTCCGCCGAGGTGCCGCCAATGACGACCGAAAGGTGATACGGCGGACATGCGGCTGTCCCCAGAGATTTCATCTTTTCTTCCAAAAACGGCAACAACCGGTCCGGGGTCAACACCGCCGGGGTTTCTTGAAACAGGAATGTTTTGTTGGCCGATCCGCCGCCCTTGGCCATGAACAGAAACTTATAGGCGTCGCCGGATTCGGCGTAGATTTCGATTTGACCGGGAAGATTGTTCCGGGTGTTCACTTCCTCGAACATGGATCGCGGGGATACTTGGCTATAGCGCAAATTTCGTTCGGTGTAGGTCTTCAGAACGCCTTTCGCCAGCGCCGCTTCATCGTCGCCGCCGGTCCAGACGTTTTGCCCCTTCTTGCCCATGATGATGGCGGTGCCTGTGTCCTGGCACATGGGCAATGCGCCGCCCGCGGCGATATTGGCGTTCTTCAAAAGATCGTAGGCGACGAATTTGTCGTTGTTGGAGGCTTCCGGATCGTCGAGAATCTTCGCCAGTTGCGCCAAATGGCCTGGGCGCAGCAGATGATTGATGTCGCCGAAAGCTTCGTTGGCCAAAACGGTCAACGCTTCAGGGTCGATTTTCAGGATGGTTTGGCCGTCGAATGACGCCGTGGTGACAAAGTCGCCGGTAATCTTGCGATATGGCGTCTCGTCGGCGGCCAGCGGAAACATTGTGTAGTGTGTGTCGTCGGGCACAGTCGGCCTCCCCATGTTGAGAGAGGCTATTTTACCCGGTCGCAGGATGAAACGCCACGAAGTCTCGCGCCGTTGGCGCGCCCGACGCGATCAACTGTTGCGCCTCAATTGGGACTCGGGGCGATTAAGCCAGGGCGTTACGGTCCAAATCCCGCATTAATTGCGCCACCGCGTAGGTGGCGTCATGCGTGGAGATATCTGGATGTTGCCGCCGGTAGGCATGGATTGCCGCCAGTAAGGCCTTGTAGTCCCGTTCGCCGCTGCGGCGGCATTCGCAATATGCTGTTGTGACCGTGCGAAAATCGGCGGTGATTGCTTCAACATTCGTCGACATCGCGGATTGAGCGTGTTCCATGATCCGTCTCCAGGAATCGATTTAATCAGCATGCCGATTAGGCCCTGCAGGATGCGTGCCGACATCACTCATATGGATGAAAAATGGAAAATTTAGGCCGAACCCTGCAAAAAAGGGCGTTGGCGAAATTATTTTTTCCGAAATGTATCGAGCGCAACCACGTTGTCGTCGCGGGGCCCGTCTTCGTCCGCTGATTCCGCGTCGGGCGATTCTTCGCTCTCGGAGACCCCTTCCACCGCCACGTCTTCGCCTGGGTCTGCCGATGCGTCGTCTTCCGGAGCGTCCACGGGCATCAATGCTGTGGCCGTGGCGGAGCGCGGCGCCAATTCCGTCGATGACGGCGCTGCGGAGTCCTGGAATTTGAACTGCAATCCGAAATTAACCGACGGGTCGGCGAAGGCGGTGATCGCCGCGAAGGGCACGCGTAAATGTTCGGTAACGTCGTTGAAGCTGAGTTTGATGGAAAATTCGGTGTCGCTGGTTTCCAGATCCCAGAATTGGTGTTGCACGACAATTGTCATTTCTTCGGGGTATTTTTCCCGCAAATGGTCGGGAATATCAACGCCGTCATCATGGGTTAAAAATGTAATATATAGATGATGTTCGCCCGGCAGGCCTTCCGTGGCCGCTTGATGCAAGGCGTCGCGAACCACGCTGCGCAACGCGGTCTCCACCATCACATCGTATCGCATGCTGTCTTGCGTCATATGTCCCCAGCGGCGTAACCGGCGCGCATCGATCATTGTTGACGATCGAAACGATCCAAAATCAGTGGGGGGTTTCTGTTGCCCGGCACCCCCCGAACCGCGCTTACTTAGCCTAGGCTATGCAGCGAGACGGGCTTCGCCCGCAAAGTTATCATTCGCAATTAGCGAATTTGGCCCGATAACGACGGTGCCATACCGGACGCAAACCAAATCTTTACCACGCACGTCGATCCTATTTCGCCCCCAAACATCGCCGAATTAACACCGTCAGCGATGGAAATCTGGTGGAGGCGCCGGGTACCGCCCCCGAGTCCGTAACGCTTATTCCATAAGGCTCTGTAACGTCATAGTCGGTTGCCCGACAGTCCTGATATAAGCCTTTTGCGCGCGGATTGAAAGAGCCCGGCCCGGCAAAAATGTCGTTGGGGTTAAAATTGGGCTGGCCTGGCGGCGAATCACGGTACATTAAGGGGCGATGCGGCAATACCTCGATCTTCTCCAGCATGTCGTCGTTGCGGGCGTCCATAAAGGCGATCGCACTGGCGTTGGCACCGTCAGTTCGTTTGGCCATCAGATCCGCGTCGATTTATCCGCGGGATTTCCGATGCTGACGACAAAGAAATTGCACCTGAAATCCATCATCCATGAACTTTTGTGGTTCCTGTCGGGCGACACCAATGTGCGCTATTTGCAGGAAAACGGGGTGCGGATATGGGATGACTGGGCCGATGAAGACGGTGATCTCGGCCCGGTGTATGGGGCGCAGTGGCGGTCCTGGCCAACGCCGGACGGTCGCCATGTCGATCAGATCGGCCAGCTTCTCGCCCAATTACGCAACAACCCGGATTCCCGGCGCCACATCGTCAGCGCCTGGAATGTCGCCGTGGTGGACGAAATGGCTCTGCCGCCATGTCATTGCCTGTTTCAGTTTTACGTCGCGGATGGTCGACTGTCCTGTCAGCTATACCAGCGCAGCGCCGACATGTTTCTCGGCGTGCCGTTCAACATCGCGTCCTACGCCCTGCTGACCATGATGGTGGCGCAAGTCACCGGGTTGGCGCCGGGCGATTTTATTCACACCTTTGGCGACGCCCATATCTACGTCAATCATATGGAACAGGTCGGCGAACAGCTATCGCGCGCGCCCTATGCGTTGCCGGTCATGCGTCTGAATCCGTCGGTGAACGACCTGTTCGCGTTCCGTTTCGAAGATTTCACGCTGGAAAACTATCAGGCCCATCCGCATATCGCGGGCAAGGTCGCGGTGTGAGGGGCGTGTGAACCGGGATACACCGCGTCTCTGCCTGATTGTCGCCATGGCCCGCAACCGCGTGATCGGCCGAGACGGAGGGTTGCCGTGGCGTCTGTCGGCGGATCTGAAATATTTCAAATCCGTCACGATGGGCAAGCCGGTGTTGATGGGCCGCAAAACATTTGAGTCGATTCACGCCATGCTCGGCGGGCCGTTGCCGGGGCGCGCCAATATCGTCATTACCCGCGATGTGGATTATGGGGCCGAAGGCTGCCTCGTCGTGCATGGATTCGAAGCCGCTGTGCGGGCGGCGGAAGACATCGCGCAAAACGACGGCGTCGACGAGATCATGGTCATCGGCGGCGCGGAAATTTACACGCGCGCGCTGGGTGAGGCGGATCGGCTGTACCTGACCGAAGTTGACGCCGACATCGACGGCGACGCCAGGTTTCCCGATTTCGACAGGACGCGCTGGCGGGAAATCAGCCGCGAGGATCATCCTGCCTCCGACGCCGAGGCGCTCGGGTACAGCTTCGTGACGCTCGATTTAGCGTAACCGTGTGGGGCTAACCGTGCGGCGTGAAGGGTTCCTCGGTGAACGCGCCGTCCCCGGCGATGACGAAATGGGACCGCGGCACTTCACGCCAGTCTTCCTTTACCGACGTCAGGGGTTCCGACAGAATCGTCAGTGAAACCTCGCCATTCGTCCGCGCGGTTCCCAGATACAGGCTCGGCGCATGGTCGTCGCTGGCGTAACGGATGGCGTAAATGGCCTCGCCATCCGTCGCCGTCGCCGTCAACCGCAACGGCGCTTCGACCTCCGCCGCTTGCATGATGCGCTCCACCGCCGCGACGGTTTTTTCGAACGCCGCCTTGGGGTTTTCCGTCAGGCCGTTCGACAACAGGATCAGAAAGAACGCCTCGCTGTCGGTAGCGCCCAGACGGTGGCGGTACAATGTGGGAGAAATAAGATCGTCGACGCTTCGGCGGATGTCGTCGTATCCGCCGATCTGGCCGTTATGCATGAACAGCCACCGGCCATGACGGAAGGGATGGCAGTTATAGCGCGAGATACCGGCGGAGGTGGACGCCCGGACATGGGCGTAAAACAGGCCGCTGCTGACCTGTTCGGCAACGCTTTTCAGATTGTCGTCGTTCCAGGCGGGGTGAACGTCGCGGAACAGACCGGGGTCGTCGCGCGCGCCGTACCAGCCCAGGCCAAAGCCGTCGCCGTTGGTGGGTGTGGTTCCCAAACGCGCCGACATGGACTGGTCGATCAACGAATTTTCTGCGCGAAACAGGAATTCGTCGGGATGAATGGAGGGACCGGAATAGGCGAGCCAGCGACACATGCGCCAAGCCTATGCCGTGATGTGGTTGGTTGCAACGAAACTTAAGTCGCCAGTTTCCGCATCAGGTCGATGCTGAACACGTGTTTCATGGCGACGTCCATGGCCGGGTTGCGGTGCAGCAGCTTGCGCAGTTCGACTTCCGGCCAGGCGATATAGCGGCTGGGGCGTTTGACGGTGACGGTCGCGGTGGCCCCGCCGCCCTGGATGAAGGATATTTCGCCGATCATCGCGCCGTCCTTGGCGCGGCCGATCTCCTCGCCGTCGCGTTCCACCACGACTTCTCCGTTATACAGCAACTTCAAATCGCCAATGCCTTCGCCCTGCACGGCCAATCTGTCGCCTTCCGCCCCGCTTCGCCATTGACCGATACGCATCAGTTTCATGAATTCGACGGGCGAG
Organism: Rhodospirillaceae bacterium; assembly: GCA_018660965.1. Classification (GTDB taxonomy): domain Bacteria; phylum Pseudomonadota; class Alphaproteobacteria; order UBA8366; genus JABJJH01. Next base: position 12,226 of record JABJJH010000652.1, read on the forward strand.
AAATTCTGGAAGACGGTTTCGAACAATTCCGTTTCTTCCTCAGAGAATTTGACGGCGCGGCGCTCCAGGAAAATCCCGGCGATGCGCACCGCGTTTATGAGGATGAAGACGGATAGCCAGAAGATTACAAGCCAAAGCGGCCCCGCTGCGATCGCGTAATTATAAATGATGCCGACAAACCCGGCGATGATCGCCAGCCCCCGCAGGACGATCATATCGCGGACATAAAAGGAAATGGCGGTTAATCCGAACGAGGCGTGCCCCGCCAGATCGATAAGCATTGCGGTCATCGCATTAATCCTCCGCGAAGCGGGCGTCGCGCCAGGCGATCGCCGCTTTCAGGCTCTGTTCCTTGCGGATGCGGGCGAATTCGGTCTTTTCCCAGGACGGTGTCGAATTGATTTCAATATCGATATCAAGGCTGGTCGCCAATGCCTGTCGCATGCCCATGGCCTCGTAACTGCGGTTAATCGCTTCCTTGGTGCGCAGGACCGACACCGACGACGCCTTCGATACCTTACGCGCCAGGGCCAGCGCGGTGTTCATTTCCTCGCCATCGGGAACTACGCGGTTGACAAGGCCCATGCGCAGGGCGTCGTCGGCGCTGATGCGATCTTCGCCCGTGAACAAAATCTCTTTGGCCTGTTTGGGACCGGTGACCCACGGAAACAGCATCGCCACCGCGCCGGTGCCAAAGCGCGCTTCCGGTTCGCCGAACCGCGCGCTTGCGGCGGTGACGGTCATATCGCAGGCCAGCGAGACTTCGAAAGCGCCGGCGATGCAGTATCCATGCACGGCGGCGATGGTTGGTTTCGGCGATAACCAGAACTTCATGATGAAGTCGAACTGCAGGGTCATTTGCGCGCGCACCTTATCGACGCTGTCGAGGTTGCGTTCCGCCGCCGCCTTCAAGTCGAATCCGGGCGAAAAGGCGCGGCCCGCCCCGGAGACGACGACAACGTCGACGTCGTCATCCGCTGCAAAGGCGTCCAGCGCCGCCATTGATTCATGCATCAATTCATTATTGAACGCGTTCAGGCGTTCCGGTCGATTGAATTGCATGCGGCCAATCCCGTCGGCCTTTTCGGTTAGAACGAGTTTGTCCGTTCCGGTCATCGCCCGGTCCTCCTAGTGGAGCAACCGAAACGGATGGTTACCATCCGTTTCGATCAGTTGCCCCACCAGATCAATATGTTTGTGGGCTGATTCACGAAATGCTTGGGAACCAAGCGTTTCGATCAGACCACTTGAGTTGTCGAGGCGGCATCTTGCCTTTGAAATTTAAGGACTGCAATCCGGGTCGGGTTTTGCGATGCTTTCCATCGATCCTCCATCCACCATCAGGAATCCCGCCATGTTGAAAGTTCACGTCCTCGACGAAATCCGACCGCATTCCAGCAACGTCGCCCATGGGGTGGAAGTCCCGGCGGGCGCGCGACTGTTGTTCACCAACGGTCAGGTCGGCACGAAGCGCGATGGGACCACGCCGGAAGCGGTCGAAGAACAAATCGAAGTCGTCTTCGAACGCCTGGGGCTGGTGCTGAAGGCGTCGAACATGAACTTTAACGATGTCGTGCGATTCGATGTGTATTTAACCGACCGGGCGGATTTACCGGCCTTCGTCAAAGTGCGCGACCGCATTATGGGCGACCACAAGCCGGGTGCGACCTTGTTGGTCGTCGCCGGGTTGGCGCGCGCGGAAGTGAAAGTTGAAATCGAAGCGGTCGCCGCGAAAGTAGATTGACCGCCCTTACGCCGTCGCGACCACGTGCAGGGTTTCCGGGTGGCGCCGCGCTCGCAGGTACAGCGTGACGGCGATGGCGAGGTTGATGGCGTTGAACGCGACCCCGTTCAGGAAGGAGATCGTGTACGAGCCGGTCAAGTCATACAGCGCCCCGGCCATCCAGCCGCCCACCGCCATGCCGACGAGCGTGGACAACAACGCCGCGCTGATCCGCCACCCGGCGTCGTTGATCGGAAACACCACGCGCGAAATCAGGGCGTAGGATGGCACAATCCCGCCTTGGGACAGGCCGAACGCCGCCGACGCCAGATACAACGCGCTCAAGGTATCGGCCAGCAGGAAGGTCGGCAGCACCATCATTTGCAGGGTCGAGCCCAATATGAGGGTGCGGAACCCGCCGATCCGGTCGGAAATCCATCCCGACGTCAGACGGCTGATGATGCCGAATCCCAACATCAACGACAGCATTTCCGCACCGCGCGCGGCGGTGAAGCCGAGATCGATGGCGTACGCCACGATATGCACCTGCGGCATGGACATGGCGATGCAGCACCCGACCCCCGCCGCGCAAATCAACGTCTGCACACTGTTTGGCGACATGCCGAGGGGGCGCACGCGTACATCCGGCGCCGGGGTCGCGCGGGTGTGCGCCGCTGCGGCCATATGCGCGGGTTTGCGGTACAGGATCGCGATCAACGGCGGCATGGCGCAGGCGGTGAACACGCTCAAGCCCAAAAAGGTGTCGCGCCAGCCAAATAAATCGATGAAATGTTGTACGATGGGCGGCCATACGGCACCGGCCATGTAACTGCCGGAAATGACAATGCCCATCGCCAATCCGCGCCGCCGGTTGAACCAGTGGGAAATATCCGCGACCAGGGGCCCGAACGTCGCCGACGCGCCGCACATTCCCATCAGCAATCCGGTCGCCAGGCAAAGCTGCCAAATCCCGACGGAATACGCAGCGGCGACGAAACCGGCGGGCACACACAGCGCGCCCAGAATATTGGGCGCCATGATGCCGAAACGGTCGGCGGCCCGGCCCATGACCAATCCCCCGACGCCAAAGCCGATCATGAACGCCATATAGGGCGCCGCCGCCATGCCGCGATTGACGTTGAACTCCACCGCGAAATCGTTCAATCCGACGATGGTGGCGTACATCGTTGAACCAGCGACGGCCATCAAGGTAAACGCGGCGATCAGCCGGACGACGGGATAGGATATCACCGGGGGAGTCCTTCAAAAAAAAGATGACGGCCTTTATTCGACAGGCCCAACCCTAAATAGGCCGCCCGGCGTGGCGCGGCAAGGATGCGCCATTTCTATTTCGCGTGCCGGTTTTTCATATCATGCGCTTTCGGACGACCCCCGTGTTCCGGCATTTGCGCGCCGACGCCGTGCACCGCGACCTCCACTGTCACGGTTCCCGCTGTTTTGAAGGTTAGCGTCAGCGGGAAGGTCTGGCCCTTGGCGAGCGGCGCGCGCAGACCCATCAGCATTAGGTGCAGGCCGCCGGGACGCAACGTCACAGCCTCGCCGGGTTCGACGTTAACGCCGTCCACGCGGCGCATTCTCATGACGCCTTTGACCATTGTATGACCGTGGAATTCGATGGTCCTGGCGACAGGCGACGCGGCGGCGACAAGCATATCGGGCGTTGCGCCGTGTGTCGTCAGCGTCAGATACGCGCCACCGATTTTGGCGTGACCCGGCGTGGCGCGCGCCCACGGGGTCGTCACGACAATGTCGCCGATGTGGTGTTCCTGCGCCGAAACGGTCGGCGCGATAGCGATACACGCCAGTACAAATAAACGCGCGATATGGATCATGGGGGCGTCCTTAATTAATCGACGCCCCGCATAGCGTGTTATCGAATTTCGGTCCAGCTTTCGGAAAACGCCAGCGCGCAGGTGCTGAACGGGCGCCCGTCGCGTTCGCGCGGCCATGGGCGCCCGGCGGCGGCGGTTCCGTTGTGGGTCAAACGCGCGCCGTCGCACGGGATCAGAACGGTGCAGACGCCGTAGGGCCGTTCGCCCGCTGCCGCGCTGGGTTCGGTGTGCACCAGCAACGGGTCCCCGGCGCCATGCCAAGTCAAGGCGATGTCCTCGTCATAGGCGCTCACCAATTCAGTCCAGTAATCGCGCGTGTCGCCGTCCCGGTCGAATTCGGCGTCCGTGACGGGGATCGATAAATCCGCCAGTTCCGGGTTCAACATGCCCTGAACGGTGGATTGCAGCCAGCGCGCCATGGCGATGTTATCGGCGTAAATGCGCCAGTCGCCGCCGGTTAGCTCGCTTTTCAGATACAGCACATGGCCGGGCCCGGCGGGGCTGAACAGGATGCGCCAGAAGCTGGCCACGGTTGTTTCCGGCGCGCCGTCGGTGGCGCTCAGGCGGATGAAGGGGTTTTCGCCGGTCAGAACGACGCGGTTGGGATCGGTGGCGCTCATAATGTGTCTCCTGAATTGATTTGATTTCGCAGAAGCGACGGGTCGGCCAGGGTGACGTCCTGACCGGGTGGTGGGTTGCGCACCGCATCCTCCAGCGTCGCCGCGGCGCGCCAGTCTTCCGGCGGGCGGGATTTATCATGCGGTTCGATCTGGTCCATGCACCAGCAAATTTCGACCATGTGGCCGTCGGGGTCGTTGAATTCGACGGCGATTTGCTGTCCGGCGCGGCGGCGTCCTTCGAAGCTGAGTGCGACGCCGTGTTTTTCCAGATGGTCGCGGGCGCGGAACACCTCGTCGAGGGTATCGACTTCATAGGCGACATGGTGCAACTCGGCGCCGGCGGCCGGTCCGCTCGCGCCGCCGATAATCGCGATGCCGTGATGGTCCGGGTTATAGCGCAGGAACACCATGCGGTTGGGCATCATCGAATCCGGGTAGGCGTCCGACACCCGAAAGCCGAGGATTTGCGTGTAGAATTCGACGGATCGTTCGATGTCCGCCACTTTCATGACCACATGGCTGATCTTGCCAATGGTGAAGGGCAGGTCGTCCGGCGGCGTCACCGCGCGCAACGCCGCGATGTCGTCGCGCTCCAAACCGTCCGTATCAACAAGTCCCCGCGTCATGGCGTCCCCCGCGCTCGTTTGTCATTTGGGAGAAGAATGCGGTAACTCGGGCCTATAGTCGAGTCGGGATGCGTCCACAAAAGGGCGCGGCGGCGATTCTTGACACTGTTCAGGTATGAAAGCAGTGTTGATTGTCTCACGCCCTGAAAATCAATTTAACAAAATAATCTAGCAAAGCGGCGCCGCGATCCGGCAATAGGCGAATGGATAAACCAAAACACAACGCCACTGCGCCCCTTCTTGATGACGTGGAGCAACTGACTAAAGCGCTCGACGACGCGCGCAAACAATTCGCCGATGTCGTGATGTCCGTTCAGGAAGGCTTTATCGTTTATGATCGCGAACAACGCGTCATCATGTGCAATGACACCTATCGACAATTCTACGTCGATGCGGTCGGTCAGGAAATCGCCGATCAAATCAAGCCCGGCGCCTATCAACTGGATTTCCTGACGGCGGCTTTCGAAGCGGGCATGTTCCCGAATATCAAGGGGCCCACAGAAGAATTCGTTGATCGGCGCCGCAACCGCCAAAAAGATCTCCGGCGCGCCGTGGAAATATACTTTTCAAACGGCGTCTGGGTTCAAGTTAACGAACGACCGACCCATGATGACGGGTTTGTTGCGGTCTACACGGATATCACCGAATTGAAGCGGCGGGAGTCGGAGCTCGCTGGAAAAACCAATGCGCTTGAGCAATTGTCGAACCAGCTTGCAAAGTATCTTTCGCCGCAAGTTTACGAGTCTATTTTTAGTGGCAAGCAGGAGGTCAAGGTCGCCAGCAGCCGGAAGAAACTAACCGTTTTTTTTTCGGATATTGCGAACTTTACGGAAACGGCCGACAAGCTTGAATCCGAGGAACTGACCCAACTCCTAAATCAGTATCTCACGGAGATGTCGCAAATCGCGTTGGCGCATGGAGCGACGATCGACAAATACATCGGAGACGCCATCATGATATTCTTTGGCGACCCGGAATCCGCTGGCGTTAAGGGGGATGCGCTGGCCTGTGTCCGGATGGCCATCGCCATGCGAGACAAGATGAGCGAGCTTCAAAGAGTTTGGCGGGCATCCGGCATCGAAAATCCGCTGCGCTGTCGGATGGGTATTCACACGGATTATTGCACGGTTGGAAATTTCGGCAGCAATGATCGGATGGACTATACGATCATTGGCAGTGGTGTGAATTTGGCGTCCCGACTTGAAGCCAGCGCCACGCCGGGGGAAATATTCATCTCCTACGAAACCCACGCGCATGTCAAAGACCAGATCAACTGTAAGGAACATGGTCAACTTGACGTGAGGGGTTTGGCCTATCCTGTCGCCACGTACCGTGTGATCGATTTGCATGAAAACATGAAGCCCGGCGAGCAACCGATACACGCCGAGCTACCGCATTTTCAACTCGATGTCGCCGTTGCTTCGATGTCGACCGACGAGAAAAATGAAGCCGCCGCTTTATTGGCGGATGCATTAAACCGATTGCAGGATAGCGGCGGGACATCGGAATAAAGAAACAATCTCCAGCCGATAAGGCTCCGCATCCCCTTATGGCTTGATTTTCACCAGCAGCATGACAGGAATGGTCGCGAAGGCGACGGCGGCGTAGAGCGCGAACGAGTTTGTGTAGCCCACCATCAACGCCTGCCGGTTTACTTCCGAACCCAATGATGGTGGCTTCGTCGCGCTGATTCCGGGCTAGCTCGCGATGTCCCGATTTGGCGTCCTCGGAGCCCTAGGTCAAGTTTCTGGGAATCTGCGACGAATGATGGTGCAGGATGGGGCTTTCCTTTCCCAGGTTGATCACAAACGTGAACCGGGAGGGAAAGGTCAGCATGTCGTCGTCCACGCTGAATTTGAAGTCATAGATGCCGCTGACCACGTAGGTCTGCTCTCCGGTCTGCAAGCAGTTGAGGGTCGTTTCATGCAACGTTACAAGCAGGTGCTCTCTCGAGGACAGCAGGGTGAAATAGCCTCTCAACGCTTCTTCGGTCTTGATGGTGTGGGGCGAAAAAGTCGGCATCAGGACCGCGCTGCCGTGATAGAGCGCGATTACATCGTCGAGCCGACCCTGATTAACGTAGTTGGCCCAAAATGCGGGAAAATCAGGCGCTTCAACGATGGGTGTCATGTGGATGATTTCCTTGTTTCATTTTTTCCCATCCATATAGCAAAGAACAAGCGTCCGCTAGTGTCCTGATCGTGAAATTCGCATCATCGAATTTTGCGTGATTGAGCGCCTTAACTTATTGAATTTAATGTGATTAATAACCGCCTGCGTCCGGCAGAATGATGTATTTGTACAACTGATCGCGGGTCAATTTTCGCGGCATTGTCGCCTTGAGTGTAGCGGCGAGGGTTTCAAGCGTGTTGAACACGGCGTACACGCGTCCGGTTCCATCACTCGCCATGACCACGATGCGCTGTCCGTCGGGGCTGAACGCGGCGGTTTTGGCCGGGCCCGGCAGGGTAGCGATGTCGGCGCCGGTTGTCGCGTCGGTCAGTCGGGCGCGACCATCGTTTGAAACCGATACCGTGAACACGCCGTTATCGGTCCTGGACCACAGGGCGTGGTGGGTCGCCTTTTGCGCGGCCCGTTCGGCGGGATCAATCGCCCAGATGCGCGCGCCGCCATCGCCCGACGCGGTGGCGGCGTTGTGGCCATCGGGGCTGATGGACAGGGACCATATTTCGCCCTGGTGGCCCGCCAGGACGCCCATGGCGGCGCCGTCGCGGGCGGCCCACCGCCGCGCGGTCCTGTCCGAGGACGCGGTGAGCAGGGTTTCGCCATCGGGGTTGAACACGGCGGCGTTCACCCAACTTTCGTGACCGCGCAATACCGCGACCAGCGACCCGTCGGCGCCGTTCCACAGGCGCGCGGTTTTGTCCCGCGAGGTTGTCGCCAGCCGGGCGCCGTCGGGACTGAACGCGACGGCGTCGACCCAACTGCGATGCCCCTTTAAGTCCGCGATTAAGGCGCCGCCTTTTTCATCAACGCGCCACAATCGCGCGGTATCGTCCGCCGAGGCGGTGGCCACCCGCTTGCCGTCGGGGCTGAAAATTGCATGCCGGACGAAGGACGTATGCCCCCGCAGGACGGCGAGTTCGCGGCCCGTGGCGGCGTCCCAGATGCGCGCCGTGGCGTCGTCGGACGCAGTGACGACGCGTTTGCTGTCGGGACTGAACGCGACCGAGCGGAGTTTGTCCCCATGGCCGCGCAGGACCGCCACCAGATCGTGAGATTCCAAATCCCATATCCGCGCGGCGCCGTCATACGATCCCGTCGCCAGAAAACGACCGTTGGGCGCGATGGCGAGGGCGGCGACTTTATCGTCATGCCCCTTGAAAACCTCAACTTCCGCACCCGTGTCGGCGTTCCAGAGACGCGCGGTTCCGTCGAAGGACGCGGTTGCCAGCCAGCGCCCATCCGGCGTGAACGCAGCGTCCCAGACTTCGTCGTCATGGCCGTCCATCTTCGCGATTTCGGCGCCGGTTCGGGGGTCCCACAATCGAATGTTTCCGTCCGACGACACCGTCGCCAGCCGCGCGCCGTCGGGGTTGTAGACGGCCTTTCGGACATAGCGGTAATGCCCTTTCAGGACGCCGATTTCCCGACGATTCAGATAGGCGGCGTACAGGGCCTTGAACAGCGTCGTCTTCGCGGCCTCGCCCACATCGCGCATATCGCTTAGCGCCTCCAGGGCGAGCAAGGCGCCGCTGACCGCGTCATGGCGGCGTGTATGCTCGATGGACTGCGCCGACAGACGCAGGACTCGCGCGCGGCGGCGTTCCGTCTTTTCCGCCGGGGTCAAAATTCGTTTGGGCGGTGGTTCCGCATAGACCAGCGGTGGCGGCGGCTCGGGATCGAACGGTTTGACGAGGCCGGGAATGGTTACGGCGCGCTTCTGTTTTGCCGCCGGTTTCGCAAGCGGTGATTGGGCGAGGGAGGGATGATCGATGACCCGTTTGTCCAAACGCTGTTTGCCGGTGGGTGTTTCGGCTATCGGCGCCGGGTCGTTGTCCGCTGGTATGGACGCGGTGTCGGACCCTTTAGAGGATTCTGGGGCGGTGTCGTCGCGCCGGTCCGCCTTGACCCACGCGAACACGAGGATCGCGGCCACGAGCGCCACCCCGACCATGATTTCCAACCGGGCGCGTTTGGCCAATCCCCGACCGGGTTGGACGTCAGGCGGCATGGTTCGGCCTTGACATCTGGGCGTAAGTATAATATCCTATTATCGGCTATAATCCCTTTAACAAAGCAAGGCCGGAATGCGAACAAATGCTAACTGAAGCTAACCCATGCATACCGAAAAGGGGGGCTCAGAACGTCACCACGCTGCGAATCGACTTGCCTTCATGCATCAGGTCGAAGCCTTCGTTGATGCGGTCCAGCGGCATGGTGTGCGTGATCAGATCGTCGATGTTGACCTTGCCGTCCATGTACCAGTCGACGATTTTCGGCACATCGGTGCGGCCTCTGGCGCCGCCGAACGCGGTGCCTTTCCATACCCGGCCGGTGACCAGTTGAAACGGACGGGTGGCGATTTCCGCGCCGGCGGGCGCGACGCCGATGATGACCGACACGCCCCATCCCTTGTGCGCGCATTCCAGCGCCTGGCGCATGGTGGTCACGTTGCCGATGGCTTCGAAGGAATAATCGGCGCCGCCCTTGGTCAATTCGACCAGATGCCCGACGACATCGTCGCCGCCGATGTCGCTGGGGTTGACGAAATGGGTCATGCCGAATTTCTCGCCGAGCGCCTTCTTGGAGTCGTTCATGTCGACGCCGATGATCATGTTCGCGCCGACCATGCGCGCGCCCTGGATGACATTCAGCCCGATGCCGCCAAGTCCGAAGACGACGACGTTCGAACCGGGCTCCACCCTGGCGGTGTTCATCACCGCGCCCAGCCCCGTGGTGACGCCGCAGCCGATATAGCAAATTTTGTCGAACGGGGCGTCTTCGCGCACCTTGGCCAGGGCTATTTCCGGCACGACGGTGAAGTTGGCGAAGGTCGAGGTGCCCATATAGTGCAGGATCGGCGTCCCGTTGCTGGAAAACCGGCTGGTGCCGTCCGGCATCACGCCCTGGCCCTGGGTTTCGCGGATCGCCTGACACAAATTCGTTTTCGGGTTCAGGCAATATTCGCAAACCCGGCATTCCGGCGTGTACAGGGGAATGACGTGATCGCCCTTTTTCAAGGTCGTGACGCCCTTACCGACATCGACAACGACGCCCGCGCCCTCATGGCCCAAAATGGCGGGGAAGGCGCCTTCCGGGTCGTCCCCGGACAGGGTGAAGGCGTCGGTGTGGCAAATGCCGGTCGCTTTGATTTCGACCAGCACCTCGCCATCCCTCGGCCCGTCCAATTGCACGGTTTCGATTGTGAGCGGCGCGCCCGCTTGGCGGGCGACGGCGGCGCGAACGTCCATGACGATGCCTCCTTTATCGGCGTGTGGCTAGTTGCTTTTGGCGACGGCGCGGGCGGTCGTCAGGGCGTTGTTGGCCGCATCGACCATCAGCTTGCTCGCGGATTGGATGGTGCAGAACTTGAAGCCCATCTTGACCATTTCGCCGGCCATTTCCGCACTGCCGCAATGCACGCCGGGAATCAGATCGTTCTTCAACGCGGTGTCGAGAATGCGCTTGAAGGCTTCCAGCACTTCCGGCTCGTCCGGGTAATAGGCCGGGGAGTAGCCAAGGCTGATCGACAGATCGTTCGGGCCGATGTAAATGCCGTCCAGACCCGGCGTGGACAAAATGTCGTCGAGATTATCCATCGCCTGACGGGTTTCAATCATGGCGAAGGCCAGAACGGTGTCGTTGGCGTGCTGGAAATAATCCGGGCCGCCATAGGTCATGCCGCGCACGGGGCCCCAACTGCGGTAGCCCACGGGTGCGTAACGGCACGCGCCGACGAATTTTTCGCAATCCTCGCGCGTGTTCACCATGGGGCAGATGACGCCGTATGCGCCCGCGTCCAGCGCCCGCATGATCCAGGCCGGGTCCAGCCAGGGCACGCGCATCAAGGTCGGGGCGTCTTTTTGCGACGCCGCCTGCAGCATGGTCAACGCCGAACGCCAATCGATCAGGCTGTGCTGCATGTCGACGGTGATCGAGTCCCAGTCGCAATACGCCATGGCTTCCGCCGCCAGCGAACTGTCCATGGAAAGCCAGCAATTCATGGCGGCGCCGCCGTTTTCCCAAAGGGTTTTCAGTTTGTTTTCGCGCATGGTCTTCTCCCCGTCGCACTGTTGATTAGAGTTGCCGCCAGAGTGGCCCGTCCGCGTCGCCCAATCAAGGGTTGGCTCATGGGTTGGTTGCGGATGAATCGCCAAGGATCAACGCGCCAGCGCCATGTTCAGCGCCCAATAATGAAACTGTCGCGTGCGGCCCCCATCGCCGGACAGAAAGCGGTATCCGACGCCGGCTTCCGCGACCGTGGGATCAAGCATGGCCTTGCGGTGTCCGGGCGAACGTATCCACCCTTCGACCGTTTCGCGCGGACTGTCCTGACCCGCCGCCAGATTTTCCAGTATCGACCGCCAAATATAACCTGCCCGGGCGGCGCGCTCGCCGACGGTTTCACCATCCGGCGAGACATGGGCGAAATAGTCGCGGGCGGCCATGTCGTCGGCATGGGCCTGGGCGGCGCGGTTCAGGCGCTTGTTCAGGGAAAGCGGGGCCAGTCGATACTGGGCCCGAAATCGGTTCACCCGTTCCAGGATTTCGCTGCGCCAGCGCCGGTCCGCGCGTCGCGTCGGCGCCGCCACGGTCAGCACCCAATAATGATCCAACACGCTTCGGGTCCGGGCGTCGCCGTCACGTTTCGCGGCGTAGCCAATGCCCACCTCGCGCCAGTCCCGGTTGAGGATGAGGCCCCGGCTATCCGGTCGGGTCATCCAGCGATCGACCAGTTGCTTGCCCGTGGGCGACCCGACGGCGACTTGTTGGGCCGCTTTCCGGTACGGATATCGCGCGTCGCGAAGCCGTGTTTCCAGTGTGTCCCCGAGCGGACTTTGGGTATCGATATAGTCGCGACGCACCATGTCGCGGGCGTGGTCGCGCGCCATCACGGCCAGGCGCGCTTCCATGTTCAAGGCGGGCGCGCCATGCTGGGCGCGATAGAAATTTATCCGCGCCAGCGCCTCGGCGGCCCGCTGTGCGTCGACGCGCAGTTGCGTATTGGTTCCGGCCCCTGCGTCCGCAACATACAAAATCCCAAGCAAGCAAACGGCGAGAAAACGGACCATGGCTCCTTTAAACGTGGCGTCGTGTTACTGCATGACGATTTTGGGCATCGCCCGTTGCTGGTCGCCAGCGGCGAGTTTGTCCCAGATTTTGTCGGCGATGTCGCGGTACGCCTTGGCGTGCGGGCTGTCCGGGTGGCTGATGACAATGGGTTGGCCGCTGTCGGATGTTTCCCGAATCAGGATATCGAGCGGAATTTCGCCCAGGAAATCGGTTTCCAGCTTTTCCGCTTCGGTTCGGGCGCCGCCGTGGCTGAAGATGTCGGTGCGCCCGCCGCAATGCGGGCAGGCGAAATAGCTCATGTTCTCGACGATGCCGAAAACCGGAACCTCGACCTTGCGGAACATGTTCA